>JASHRZ010000323.1 GCA_030037055.1 Alphaproteobacteria bacterium | reverse complement strand
GCTTCGCGGGCCCGAACGAGATCTCGGATGGCTTCGTGCTTCGCATCGGGAACCCAGACGCCGGTCAGCTCGCCTGCCCGATGCAGCCGGGCAAGCGTCACCGCATCGCGCCGGTTGGTCTTGACCCGCTCGCCCGGCCGCTGCGGGATCAGGGCCGGGGCGACAACCATGCAGTCATGGCCCAGTTCGCGGATTTGGCGATAAAGCCCGTAGCCAGTGGGACCCGCCTCGTGGCAGACATGCAGTCGGCCATAGCGAGCTGCCAACTTCTTGATCGTCCGCGCGATTGTCACCGGCGTGTTCTCGATCTCGCCGACAAATCGAACTTCGCCCGCGCGGCGCTCTCGGCGATCGCCACCGCGTGCTTCGCCTTCGCCACATCGAAACCGACAAACCCTTCGCTATAATCTTCCATGGTCCGCCCTCCGTGCCTAAGGCTCGGCTCGGTCCACCCGAGCAACCCTCGCTTAGTACCGCACGAAAGGGTGGACCGCCGGCCTCAGCCCGCGAACATGACGTCTAGCAAGGCGACAGCACGTGGATGACTCGGCTGGCGATGAGGTCCTTGGTCTTGGCGGCATAGGCGGCCATGTGCGGCGCGGCGGCGTGCGCCTTCAGCGCGTCGAGGCTCTCCCATTTCTCGATCACGACGAAGGTATCGGGACCAAATTTGGTCTGCAAGCCGCCAACGCCGTCGGCGTCGATCGCCGGAGCATATTCGATGCAGCCTTTCTCGGCGTGCACCGCCGGCATGTTGGCTCGGAACGCGGCGAGGATCGCCTCGCGCCGGCCGGGCTTGGCGGTGATGATGGCGATGACATGGACCATGGCGTCGTGCTCCGCGCTGGCCAGTTCGCGGCAGGGGGCGGCATCGGTGGGGGCCGCGGGCGCCGGCCGCGCCACGACGCTACCGCCCCGGCGCCGGCCGGGCAAGAGCTAACGCGCGGGCCTCTGGGCTAGGCGCCCTCGCGCAAGCGATAGCCGACGCCGGGCTCGGTGAGGATGTGCTGCGGCCGCCCCGGGTCGGGCTCGAGCTTGTGGCGGAGATTGCGGATGAAGACGCGCAGATACTGCGCATCCTCGGTATGGGCGGGGCCCCAGACTTTATTGAGGATGTGGCGGTGGGTCAGCACCTTGCCGGCATTGGCGACGAGCTCGGCGAGAAGATCGTATTCCTTGGGCGAGAGATGCACCTCCTCGCCGCCGCGCCGGACGCTGCGACGGACGAGGTCGATCGCGAGATCGCCCGAGACGAAGAGCGGCTTCTCGCCCTGAGCCTGGAAGCGATGGCGCAGCGCGGTACGAATGCGCGCCACCAGCTCGTCGACCCCGAAGGGCTTGGTAACGTAGTCGTCGGCGCCGAGATCGAGTGCCTCGACCTTGCCGCGCTCGTCGTCACGCACCGAGAGCACGATGATCGGCAGAGTCGAGCGCTGGCGCAGGCTGCGGATGACCGCGATGCCGCCGAGATCCGGCAGGCCGAGATCGAGGATGACGAGATCGGGCTTCTCGCGCTCGACCGCCGCCAGCGCCGCAGAGCCGTCCTCGGCCTCGATCACGTCGTAGCCCTGTCCGACGAGGCTGGTGCGCAACAGCCGTCGGATCGCCGGCTCATCGTCGACGACCAGGATGGTGGCGCGCCTGGCCATGCTAGAACGCCGCCTCGACTGCCGCGGCGGCGCTCACGGCCGGCAGGCGGATAGTGAAGACCGCGCCGCTGCGATCGCTGCGGTTGGCGGCGGTGATGGTGCCGCCCATGGCGGCGACGAAGCCGCGGCAGATGGCAAGGCCAAGGCCGGTGCCGGCGCGCTGCCGGTCCTGCTGCTTCACGCGGTAGAACTTGTCGAAGATACGCTCAAGATCGCTGGTCGGGATGCCGGGGCCCTCGTCGCTCACCTCGATTGCCACACTGGCGGCCTCGCGCCGCGCGGCGATGCGCACCAGCGTGCCGGGCGGCGCGTATTTCGCGGCGTTGTCGAGCAGGTTGAAGAGCGCCTGCTCCAGCAGGAGGTAGTCAACGCGCACCAGCGGCAGGTCGGGAGCGAGGTCGACAGCAACGCGATGCTCGGCGAGCAGCTTGCCCGCTCGCTGCAGCGCCGTGCCGACGATCTCGGCCAGTTCCTCGGGCTCGGGCTTGAGCTCGATGGCGCCGGCCTCGAGCCGGGTCATGTCGAGGAGATTGCCGATAAAGCGGTTGAGGCGTTCGGCCTCGGCCTGGATCGTCGCCATCAACGTCTCGCGCGTCGCGTCGTCATAGCTCTTGCCGTAGCTCCTGAGGCTCGTGAGCGAGCCGATGATCGAGGCGAGCGGCGTGCGCAGATCGTGCGACACCGAAGTCAGCAGCGCCACACGTAGCCGTTCGGTCTCGGCGGTGACGCGAGCGCGGTCGATGTCCTCAACCAGCGTGATGCGCTCGATGGCGACGGCGGCCTGATCGGCAAGCGCGTCGAGGAGGCGCCTTCCGTCGGGTGTCAGCGGCGGGCCGGGCTCGTCGCGGTCGATGCCGAGCACGCCGATCGGCGCGCGCCCGGTGCGCAGCGGCAGGAACAGCCGCTTGGCGCCCGGCAGCGTATCGGCGCCGCGTCCAGCGGCGCGGTTGTGCTCCCAGGTCCATTGCGCTGCGGCGAGGTCGGCCTCGTCGAGCTGGTCCTCGGGCGGATAGCCCGCGCGCACGGCGATGGTGACGCCGGTGGGCAGCAGCAGGACTACCCGCACCTTCAGCATCGAGGCGATCTGATAGACCGTGGCCCAGAGTAGGTCGTCGAGCGTGCCGATGCCGGCAAGCTTGCGCGAGAAGGCGAAGAGTTCCTGAGTCGTCCGCGCGCGGCTGCGCGCCGTCAGCACCTGCTCGCGCGTGCGGCCGGCGAGGTTGCTGGCGATGACGGCGACAATGAGGAAGAAGAAGAGCGCGACGACGTTCTCGGGATGGGCGATGGTGAAGGTATAGATCGGCGGTAGGAAGAAGAAATTGTAGACGAGCACGCTGACCAGGCAGGCGAAGAGCGAGGGCAGCAGGCCGAAGCGGATCGCCGAAACGAGGATGCCGGTGAGGAAAACGAGGCCGATGTTCTGCACGCTGAGGAACTGTTTCAGCGCCAGCCCCACCCCCAAGGCCGCGACGATGATCGCGACGGTGGCGACATAGGGCCTGGGATCGACGCCCTCGCTGCGCTCGCGCGTCGCCACGGTCTTGGCCGGCACCGCGCCCTCGCCGCCGCCGGCGATGACGTGGACGCTGATGTTGCCGGCGCGACGCACGAGATCGTGCACGACCGAGCCATGCAGCATCTCGAACCATCGCGACCGCTCCGACTTTCCAAGCACGATATGCGTGATGTTGTTGGCATGGGCGTAGCTCACGACGTCGTCGGCGATGCGGCCGCCGGGGATCGTGATGGCCTCGCCGCCGAGCTTTTCGGCGAGCCTAAGGCAGTCGGCGATCCGGTCGCGCTCCTGTTCCGTCATGCCGTGGTAGCGCGCCGTCTCGACGTAGAGCGCGGTCCAGGGCGCGTGCAGCCGGTCGGCGAGCCGCTTGGCGTAGCGGACAAGCCCGCCGCCTTCGAGCGCCTCGCTGACGCAGACCAGCACGCGCTCGCCCGCCGCCCAGGGGCCGCTGATGGCGTGCTGGCGCATATAGGTCAGCATCTGCTCGTCGACGCGCTGCGCCGTGCGCCTGAGCGCCAACTCGCGCAAGGCGGTGAGGTTGCCCGGCTTGAAATAGTGCCGTACGGCGCGCTCCGCCTGGTGCGGCACGTAGACCTTGCCCTCCTTGAGGCGCTGGATGAGATCCTCGGGCGAGAGGTCGACTACCTCGATGTCGGCAGCGTGATCGAGAATACTGTCGGGCACGGTCTCGCGCACGCGGATGCGGGTGATCTGCGCCACCACGTCGTTGAGGCTCTCGACGTGCTGGATGTTGAGCGTGGTGTAGACGTCGATGCCGGCGGTGAGCAGTTCCTCGACGTCAAGGTAGCGCTTGGGATGGCGCCCGCCCGGCGCGTTGGTGTGCGCGAGCTCGTCGACCAGCACTAGCTGCGGCCGGCGCAGCAGGATGCGGTCGAGATCCATCTCCGCCAGCGTGCGGCCCTTGTAATCGACCTGCCGACGCGGCACCGCCTCGAACCCGGCGACGAGCGCCTCGGTCTCGCGCCGTCCATGGGTCTCGACGACGCCAATGACGACATCGACGCCCTCACGGAGCTTGGCCTGCGCTGCCAGCAGCATCTCGTAGGTCTTGCCTACGCCGGGCGCGGCGCCGAGGAAAATCTTGAGCTTGCCGCGGCCTTCTTGCGCCGCCGCCTCGAGCAAAGCGTCGGGCGACGGCCGCTGGTCATGTTCGGTTCGGTCGGCGGAAGGCATGAGCGATTATAGCCGTTCCGCGGCGATGCGCAGCAAACGGCAAGCGGACGGAGGATAGGGCACGGAGAAGGGAGGACGGGAGAGGCCCGCAACCCTCGCTCGTCGTCCTCCGTCTTCTGTCCTCCGCCGCTCAGCCCTTCGCCAAGGCATCCAGCGCCAAGTTGAGCTTCAGCACGTTGACATGCGGCTCGCCGAGGATGCCCAGGAAGCGTCCCTCGGTGTGGTCCTCGACGAGCTGGCGGAGGCGGTCCTCGGCCAGGCCGCGGGCCTTGGCGACGCGCGGCACCTGGAAGAGCGCGCCGGCCGGCGTGATGTCGGGGTCGAGACCGCTCGCCGAGGTGGTGATGAGATCGACCGGGATCGGCGCGGTCGGGTTTTCCGCCTTGAGCTTGCCGGCGTCCTCGCCGACGCGGTCGACAAGCGCCTTCGAGGTCGGTCCCAAATTCGAGCCCGCGGAATTGTCGGCCGCATAGGGCACGGGCACGGTCTTGCTGGGGTCCTTGGGATCGGGCTCGGTGGTCGCCGAGGGCCGGCCGTGGAAATACTTGTCCTCGCTAAAGTTCTGGCCGATCAGTTCGGAGCCCACCACCATGCCGCCGCGGACGATCAGGCTGCCCCGCGCCTGATGCGGGAAGACGAGCTCGGCGATGCCGGTGATCGCCAGCGGGTAGGCGATGCCGGTGATGATCGTAAAGGCGACGATCATCAGCAAGGCAGGGCGAATCTCTTTGAGCATGGTCTCCTTCCTTACGCCAGGCCGAGGGCCGTGACGACGAGATCGATGAGCTTGATGCCGATGAACGGCACGACGATGCCGCCGGCGCCGTAGATCCAGAGATTGCGCCGCAGGATGGCCGCGGCGCCCGCCGGACGGTAGCGCACGCCGCGCAGCGCCAGCGGGATCAGCGCGATGATGATCAGCGCGTTGAAGATGATGGCCGACAGGATGGCGCTCTCCGGCGTGTTCAGATGCATGACGTTGAGCACGGCGAGCTGCGGATAGAAAGCGACGAACATGGCCGGGATGATGGCGAAGTACTTGGCGACGTCATTGGCGATGGAGAAAGTGGTGAGCGCGCCGCGGGTCATCAGCAGCTGCTTGCCGATCTCGACGATCTCGATGAGCTTGGTCGGATCGCTGTCGAGGTCGACCATATTGCCGGCCTCGCGCGCGGCCATCGTGCCGGTGTTCATGGCGACGCCAACGTCTGCTTGGGCCAGTGCCGGCGCGTCGTTGGTGCCGTCGCCGCACATGGCAACGAGCTTGCCCTTGGTCTGCTCGTCGCGGATGAGGCGGAGCTTGTCCTCGGGCGTCGCCTGGGCGAGGAAGTCGTCGACACCGGCCTCGGCGGCGATGGCGGCCGCGGTGAGCGGGTTGTCGCCGGTGATCATCACCGTGCGGATGCCCATCTGCCGCAGCTCAGCGAAGCGCTCGCGGATACCGCCCTTGACGATGTCCTTCAAATGGATGACACCGAGCAGCCGGTCGTCGCGCGCGACCGCCAGTGGCGTGCCGCCGCTCCGGGAGATGCGATCGACGATGCTCTGAAGCTCTGCCGGCGTGGTGATCGGCTTCGCCGCCGCGGCGCCAGCGAGATCGCGCAGATGCGCCAGCACGGCGTCGACCGCGCCCTTGCGGATGATGTGGCCCTCGACGTTGACGCCGCTCATCCGCGTCTGCGCCGAGAAGGGGATGAACTGCGCGTTGAGCGCCGCCATCTCGCGCGCGCGCAGCGCGTATTTCTCCTTGGCCAGCACGACGATCGAGCGACCCTCCGGCGTCTCGTCGCTCAAGGAAGAGAGCTGCGCCGCGTCGGCAAGCTCTCGCGGATCGACGCCGGGAAGCGCGATGAATTCCGCCGCCTGGCGGTTGCCGAGCGTGATCGTGCCGGTCTTGTCGAGGAGAAGCGTGTCGACATCGCCCGCCGCCTCGACCGCTCGGCCGGACATCGCGAGGACGTTGAAGCGCACCAGGCGATCCATGCCGGCGATGCCGATGGCGGAGAGCAGCGCGCCGATGGTCGTCGGAATCAACGTCACGAAAAGCGCGATCAGCACGACCACCGAGACCGCGCCGCCGGCATAGGTCGCGAAGCTTGGAATGGTGACCGTGGCGAAGACGAAGACGATGGTGAGCCCCGCCAGCAGGATGTTGAGGGCGATCTCGTTCGGGGTCTTCTGCCGCACCGCGCCTTCGACCAGCGCGATCATGCGGTCGAGGAACGTCGAGCCTTGCGCCGCGGTGATCTTGACCTTGAGCCAGTCCGAGGTGACGCGCGTGCCGCCGGTGACCGCCGAGCGGTCGCCGCCGCTTTCGCGAATGACGGGCGCTGATTCGCCGGTGATCGCGGATTCGTCGACCGAAGCGACGCCGTCGATCACGTCGCCGTCGCTGGGAATGAAGTCGCCGGCCTCCACCAGCACGACATCGCCGGGCCGGAGCGCTGCGGCGCCCACGAGTTCCCACTGATGCGCCTCGACATTGGCCAGGCGCTTTGCCTTGGTGTCCGTGCGCATGCGGCGCAGCGTGTCGGCCTGCGCCTTGCCGCGACCCTCGGCCACCGCCTCGGCGAAATTGGCGAAGATCACGGTGAACCACAGCCAGAAGGCGATCTGCCCAGAGAAGACCGGGCTGGTGCCGATGACGCTGCCGCCGCCGGTGACGAGGTCGCGCAGGAAGAAGACGGTGGTGGCCAGCGAGACGATCTCGACCACGAACATGACGGGGTTCTTGATCAGCGTCCGCGGGTCGAGCTTGCGGAGCGCCGCGCCGATCGCCGGCACCAGGAGCGAGCGGTCGAGCAGCGACATCGGCTGCACCTGCCGCTTGAAGAGGCCGGATCGGGGCGACGTGACGGAAGTCTGCATGGTCATGGCGGGATGTCCCTGAGGCAAGGCGACTAGAACAAGGTGCCGGCGTTCATCGCGAGCTGTTCGGTGATCGGGCCGAGCGATATCGCGGGAAAGTAGATGAGGCCGCCGACGATGAGGATCACGCCGATGAGAAGCCCGACGAACAGGCTGCCATGGGTCGGGAAGGTGCCGGCCGAGGGCGGCACGATCTTCTTGGCCGCGAGAGATCCTGCGATCGCCAGCATCGGTATTATCATCAGGAAGCGGCCAGTGAACATGGCGAGGCCGAGGGTAGTGTTATAGAAGAGCGTGTTGCTGGAGAGCCCGGCAAATGCGCTGCCGTTGTTGCCGGTGGCCGAGACATAGGCGTAGAGCGCCTCGGTGAAGCCGTGCGGCCCGGCATTGGCAAGGCCGTCGAGCCCCGGCTGGACCACCACGGCGATGGCCGTGAATCCCAGCATGGAGAGCGGAAGGATGAGGATGGCGAGCATTGCCATCTTCACTTCCTTGGCCTCGATCTTCTTGCCGAGATATTCCGGCGTGCGCCCGACCATCAGCCCGGCGATGAAGACGGCGAGGATGGCAAAGAGCAGCATGCCGTAGAGACCCGAGCCGACGCCGCCGAAGATGATCTCGCCCAGCATGATGTTGACCAGCGGCACCGCGCCACCGAGCGGCATCAGGCTGTCATGCATATTGTTGACCGCGCCGCAGGAGGCGTCGGTGGTGATGGTGGTGAAGAGCGCGCTGTTGGCGATGCCGAAGCGAACTTCCTTGCCCTCCATATTGCCGCCCGCCTGCAGCGCCGAGGGTGCGCTGTCGACGCCAAGCGCGGCGAAGGCCGGGTTGCCACGGCTTTCCGCCCAATGGGCGACGGTGGTGCCGGCGAGGAAGAGAATGCCCATCACGGCGAAGATCGCCCAACCCTGGCGCTGGTCGCCGACCATGCGGCCGAAGACGTTGGTGAGCGCCGCGCCGATCGAGAAGATCAGCAGCAGCTGCACGAAGTTGGTGAGCGCGGTGGGGTTCTCGAAGGGATGGGCGGAGTTGGCGTTGAAGAAGCCGCCGCCATTGGTGCCCATCATCTTGATGACCTCTTGCGAGGCCACCGGGCCTTGGGCGATCACCTGTTTGGCACCTTCGAGCGTCGTCGCCTCGGTATAGGCGCCGAGATTCTGCGGCATGCCCTGCCAGACGAAGAACAGCGCCACGACGATCGAGATCGGCAGCAGGATGTAGAGGACGCCGCGGGTGAGATCGACCCAGAAATTGCCGATTGCCTTGGCCGAGCGCCGGGCGAATCCGCGGACCAG
>JASHRZ010000025.1 GCA_030037055.1 Alphaproteobacteria bacterium | reverse complement strand
GCGTCGCCGGCAGCGTGCTGCATGGCGGCGTGGTGGCGGTGGCAGAGCCGCGGCCGGTGCTGCCGCTCGACCCGGCCGAGGCGCCGGAATGGGCGCGGGACGGCCGCCCGCTGCTGCTGCTCGACGGCGTCGGCAATCCGCACAATCTCGGCGCCATCGCGCGCAGCGCCGCGTTCTTCGGCGTGACGCGGCTGGTGCTCTCCAACCATCCGGCGCAGGCGGCACCGTCGGATGCGAGCTACCGCGTGGCCGAAGGCGGGCTCGAGCACCTCACCCTCTATCGTGCAACGAATTTCGCGGCGGCGCTGCGCCGGCTGGCGCGGAGCTACCGCGTGATCGGCACCGCGCTCGACCGCGGCACGACGCTGGAGGCACTGGCGCCGGCGGCCCGGCCGGCAGCGCTGGTGCTGGGCAATGAGCAGACGGGGCTGCCGCGCGCGACGCTCGCGGCCTGCGACGCGATCGTCACCATCGCCGGGTCGGGCCAAGTGCAATCGCTCAACGTCTCCGTCAGCGCCGGCATCCTGCTCTACGCGCTGCGGCAGCGGGGCGAGACGCCGGGTTAGCGGCGCACAAATCGCGTGCCGGCCGCAGGATCGGAGGTGTAGACTCGCCGGCCTCGACATGGCGCCGGCGCGCGAGTGGGCATGGCGCGCTTTGGCCAAGCAACGGCAAGCCGGAGGAACAGCAGCATGGAGATCGACGCCGCGGTCTTCCGCAAGGTGCATGAGCCCTTGACCATCGAGACGGTCGAGATCGATCGGCCCTGGGGCCACGAGGTGCTGGTGCGCACGGTGGCCACCGGGGTCTGCCACAGCGATCTCCACGTGGTCGACGGGCTCGGGCGCTTTCCCCTCGACCGGCCGATCGTGCTCGGCCATGAGGGGTCGGGGATCGTCGAGGCGGTCGGCGACGAGGTGACCAGCGTGCAGCCGGGCGATCACGTGGTCGCCTGCCTCTCCGGCTTCTGCGGCAGCTGCGCCCAGTGCCTTTCGGGCCACCCCAATCTCTGCACCGGCGGCATCGTCACGCGGACGGAAAGCGGACCGCCGCGGCTGTCGCAGCGCGGCGCGCCGTTCCGGCAGTTCCTCGGCGTCTCGAGCTATGCCGAGCGCATGCTGCTGCACGAGAACTCGCTGGTGCGGATCGACCCGGACCTGCCGCTCGACCGGGCGGCGCTGCTCGGCTGCGGCGTGCTCACCGGCGTCGGCGCGGCGCTGCGCAGCTCCGGCCTCCAGGCGGGACAGAGCGTGGCGGTGTTCGGTTGCGGCGGGATCGGTCTGTCCATCATCCAGGGAGCGCGCATCGGCGGCGCGCGCGAGATCATCGGCGTCGACGTGTTCCCCGCCAAGCTCGAGATGGCGCGGCGCCTCGGCGCAACGCAGGTAGTGAACGGCGCCGCGGAGGATCCGGTCAAGGCGGTGCGCGCGCTCACCGGCGGCGCCGGCGTCGATCACGCCTTCGAAGCGGTGGGCACGGCGAAGCTGGTGCGCCAGGCGATCGAGAGCCTCGCCATCCGCGGCACCGCCACCATCGTCGGCGTGCTGCCGCCGGACGCCATGATCGAGTTCCCCTGGATGGCGATCCGGCCGGAATGCCGCGTGCAGACCTCGCGGATGGGCTCCAACCGCTTCCGCACCGACATTCCGCTCTATCTCGACTTCTACCGCCAGGGCCGGCTCCGGCTCGACGAGATGGTGACCAAGCGCGGCCGGCTCGGCGACATCAACGAGGCGTTCCGCGCGATGAAGGCGGGCGAGGTCGCCCGCACCGTCCTGACCTTCGATTGAGGCCGGGCTAGACTAGCGCCGCACCGTTCATCCCGGGGGAGGCGCGCCGATGCGCATTCACAATCTCTATGTCGACGCCGAGGGCGAGACGCATTTTCGCGACATCGAGATCGAATGGGTCGAGGAGCGCCCCGGCGGCAAGCTCTCGCGCCGCCTGCCCGCCACCGGGATCATCTTCCGCGAGACCGCCGGCGATTACGACCTCGACTGGCATCCCGCGCCGCGCCGGCAATACATCATCAATCTCGACGCCGGAGTGAAGATCACCGCCAGCGACGGCGAAAGCCGCATCATCGGCGCGGGCGAGGTCATCCTGGTCGAGGACATCACCGGCAAGGGCCATCTCTCGCAGGCGGTCAACGGCATGCGGCGCCACTCGATCTTCGTGCCGGTGGATTAGGATCGACGCGCATGCCCGAGCCGACGGCGGAGCGCGGGGATCTTATCGAGCGGGCGCGCGCGCTCGTCCCGGCGCTGCGGGAGCGGGCGGCGGCGGCGAACGCTGGGCGGCGGGTGCCGGACGAGACCATCGCCGCGCTCAAGCGCTCCGGGTTGCTGCGGCTGCTTCAGCCCGCGACACTGGGCGGGCTCGAGCGCGACTACGCCGATTTCATCGAAATCATCCGGACGCTGACCCAGGGCTGCGCCTCGAGCGCATGGGTCTATGGCGTGCTCACCGAGCACTCCTGGATACTTGCGAGCTATCCCGCCGAAGCGCAGCGCGAGGTCTGGGGCGCGGATCCAACGGCGATGTCCTGCGCCAGCCTGCTGCCGACCGGGACCGGCGAGCGCGTTCCCGGCGGCGTCCGGATCAGCGGGCGCTGGCCCTTTGCCAGCGGCTGCGACCATGCGCAATGGGCGATCCTCGGTGCACTGGTAGGCGAGCAGGACGGCGGGCGCAGGGTGTATGACTGCCTGGTGCCGATCGGCGCGCTCGCGATCGACGACGATTGGCAGGTGCTCGGCCTTGCCGCCACCGGCAGCAAGACGCTGGTCGCGGACGGTGTCCTGGTGCCGGAGCACCGGCTCGTGCGGCACGAGGATCTCGCCGCCGGACGCGCGCCGGGGCGCGCGGTCCATCCCGGCGTGACGCTGTGCCGCAT
>JASHRZ010000322.1 GCA_030037055.1 Alphaproteobacteria bacterium | reverse complement strand
CCAGCGGTTGATCGAGGGCAATCGCCGGAAGCGAGTCTCGCCGAGAGATATTGCCCCGGATCGGAGTCCAGAGGGACGCGCGCACAGCCTCGCGAGACGGCTGTGCCGGGGATCGCTGGAGCCGTCCCGGCCCGGCTCAGGCGGCGCCAAGAGCGCGACTACGGCTCGGCTGTACCCCCTTCTTTTTTTGACCCGGGTCGAAGATCACGCGAAACAGTCTGCTTGCGATCGCGCCAGCTGGGAAGCGTCACCGATCGGGCAAGGCGGCCGGCAGGCTACCCGCCCCGCCCAGGCCGGCAGCGCCGCCGCGCCCGGGACGCCGATGCCGGCGCCGCCGGGGATGGTGCCCTGCCCATGAATGAGGTCGGGTATTGCGTCCTGTAATCCCGGCGACAGGGAAGAAAGCCGATGGCGGGTTAATCCCCCGACCGCATCAGTCCCCGCGTTCGATTGTTTCCCGACGCGCCAAGTTCGTCCGTGCCGGACGCCCGCGGCCGGGTCGCAACGCGCGAGCCGCCTGGGGCAAGCTAGCGGCCGAGCAGCCTCCGCTTGTCCTCGAACTCGGCCTTGTCGATCTCGCCTCTGGCGAAGCGCTCCTCGAGAATGTCGAGGGCGACGCGGCCGCGGCCCGGAGCGCCGCAGAAGGGGCAGGTGCCATGGACATGGTGGTAGCCGCGGCCGAGAAAGGGATGGCCGTGCGTTGCCCAGCGCACCAGCCACACGAAGATGGCCATGAGGCCGATGATGGCGAGCACCATGAAGATCGCGCCCACCATCATGAAGGGATGCCAACCCCACGTCATGTGGCCGTAGCCGTAGGGCGCGAGAACGCGCGGCGCCGCCTGCTCCTGGGCGAGCGCCGGCAGCGCCGCGACGGCGAAGAGAAGCGCAACGGCGAACGCGGCGAAGGCCTTCGCGCGCGCGCGGATCGTATCCGTGCAGAGAATTGTAACGGACATGCCATGACCTCCCGAAAGCCAGGTTGCTCATCATCATCCCGTCCGCCGCTCCGTCCTTGATATGGATCAACGGCGGGCGCGCGATTGGCGTCGCCTATTCGTCGAATTCAAGCCCGGATTTGCGTGCTTAAAAATGGGATCGGCGACAAAAGCGCCCGGAGATTCGTCTGTGCGCTCGCCATGGATTCGTCCGCTCCCGCCCTCTTAATTCCTGAACCCGAATTCAAAAGCCTGGTTTCTCGTTATTGATGCCGGGCCGGCCGCGAGTCGCCACGGCCCGGTTCCGGCAAGCGGCCGGCGGCGTGACAAGGCTTGCGCCGACTCGCAGAAAGCGAGTATTAGGTCCAATAGCGATTAGATGATTTTGGCAGGAGGAAGCGAGTGAAAGTCACGCAAGAGACCGTGACCGTATTGCCCAACGCCGCGCTGGGCGAGGTCAACATCATTCTTGCAGGGCTCCGCATCACGCTTACGGTCGAGGAGTCGTCATTGCTCGCAAAGGGACTCGCGAACAGCCTGGAGCAGCTGCAAGGGGCGCAAAAGCACGAAGCGGCAGCGCTGGAGAGCTGGATCACCGAGCGATCGACGCCCGCCGCGGCGGATCTGCGTTCGGGCACCGCGGGCAAGGATGCGGCGGCCGATTCCCAGGCGATGCAGCGGACGCGGGCGCTCATCCAGGCGAGCATGAGGGAGAAGGGGCTTTCCCTGCGAGAGGAATAACCGGAATGACCGCCACGATCATCGCCATCGCGCAGCGCAAGGGCGGCGCCGGCAAGACGACGCTTGCCGCGCATCTCGGCGTGGCTTTGGCGGCGATGGGGAATCAGGTAGCGCTCATCGACACCGACCCGCAAGCGAGCCTTTCGGGCTGGCACCGCAGGCGCAAAGCGCGGCTGGGCGGCGGCGAGACCGGCCTCGCCTTCGCGGCCACGACCGGCTGGCGTGCTCCGGGCGAGATTCAGAGGCGAGCCTGCGACTACGACATCCTGCTGGTCGACAGCCCGGCCAGCGCCGACAGCGAAGTTCGCCGGGTGATCAAGTCCGCGGGCCTCGTGCTGATACCGGTGCAGCCATCGCCGGTCGATGTATGGGCGACCCTGCCGACGCTCGAGATGGCTCAGCGCGAGCGGGTTCCGGCGCTGCTCGCCCTGAACCGCGTGCCCGCGCGCGCCTCTCTGACCGCTTCGATGCGGGAGGAATTGGCCCATTATAACGCGGGCCTTGCCGCAAGCAGCATCGGCAATCGCGTTGCGCTTGCCGCCGCCTTCGCGGAAGGGTGGGGCATCACCGAATGCGCACAGGGTTCCCTTGCCGCCGAGGAGATCGCCGCGCTCGCGACCGAGCTTCTGGCGCTGCTGCCGTCCTCGGCACGGGCTCTGCCGCGTCACGAAGGCGATGCCGAGCTCGATCCCGCTCTCGGCAAGCCGAAGGAGGCCGCCGGCCCACCGCCCAATGAGATCAGTCCGAGCGCCGAAAAGGCCAGGAAGCGCGCCGGCGCGATCCTGATGGCCGCTCTCGACGCAATGGCGGCGGGAAAACCGACGGTACCCGAGGACCTACCGGACGATGCGGAGACCACGACTCTGATCCCGCTTACATCAAGATCCAAGTCGACATAGGCCGCTGAAATCCGTCTGCGGCCCGCCGGGGGGTCGTTGCGCGTCGGTCCGCTCTTACCCCTTTTATGCGCTCGCTCGCCTTCCTCAGGCCCTTTCGTTCAAGCGCCGCGGCGAGCTGCGCCAGCGGTCGATCCGCCCCTCCCCGCCCCATTGATCTCCTGCTATGCCACCTTCACGGGCGGTGTGGTCTGGCTCCGCTGACGCGTGTAGTCATCGTCCGCTGTCGCCAGCATTTGCCTGTAGCGCCGTTCCGGGTAGACCATGTGCGGCTTGGCCGGATCAGCGGGCGGCTGCTTGACGCTGCCGCCCGCGCCGTCAAAGTAGGCCGGCGAGGTGAAGCGTGCGAGCTCCCTCTCGGAGATGCCGGCGAGCCGCACCACCTCGGGGTCGATCCAGGCGCGCGCGTCGATCGCCGAACGCGACGTGGATATTTCCAAGCTCAGGTTTTCCGGTCCGGCGAAATAGATCGATTGGCAGAAGCCGTGGTCGATCGGGCCGAACACGTTCATGTCGCGCGAGCGAATGCGGTCGCGCAAGGCGAGCAGCTCGCGGTCGTCCCGGCAATTGAGCGCGAG
This sequence comes from Alphaproteobacteria bacterium, assembly GCA_030037055.1. Taxonomy (GTDB): domain Bacteria; phylum Pseudomonadota; class Alphaproteobacteria; order ATCC43930; family CGMCC-115725; genus DAHUYF01. The sequence goes on along the minus strand of JASHRZ010000322.1, from coordinate 1,760 downwards.
ATGCTGCATGGCGCCGCCGGCACAGGGTGCTCCGGGATTGCCTGCGTGCGTCACGCCGATCTCTCGCGGAATCTTCGCGATGTCCGGCGTCTGTACGAAAGCGATCGAGCAATGGTCGTTCAATCTGAGGAAACCATGCCAGGCGCCCTCGACGCCGTGCATCCAATAGAGCGCGACCAGCTCCATGCCGAGCACGTCGCTGAAGAAGGCGATCTGCGTCTTGATGTCGGCCGTGGCGATGGCGAGATGATGGACGCCGTTGGGTTTGACCATGGCGCACTCCCTGCGCGTTGGAACGCCGCGAGCCGCTGGCCGCGGATGAGGACCTCTGCGGCGATCCTATCGTGGCTCCGATCGCTCCATCAAGGGCTCGGTCCATATCGTGAGCGAACGAGGCCGATCTTCTTGGGTCGTTTGCCGCCCTTTGCCGCATTTATCCGGAACAGTCCGTCATCCGCGGATGAATATGCCGAGCGCGCCCGGCAAGGATTTGTGCGCAACGGCCGTCGGCCGTAGGATTTGGCCGCAGCAGCCGGCCCGCTCCGGCGTCATAACAAGAAGCCCGGGAGGAGGAGACATGCGTTTCCATCGCAAGATGCGGATCGCCGCGGCGGCATGCGCGTTCGGCCTCGGCGCGGCGCAGGCGCCGGCTCAGACCATCAAGGTTGGTCTCATTTCGAGCTATTCCGGCCTCAATGGCGATATCGGTCCCGTCATGGAAAAGGCGATGAAACTCTACATGCAGCAGCGCGAAAAGGACCTGCCGCCGGGGGTGAAGGTCGAGCTCCTGACCCGGGACGACACCGGCCCCAATCCCGAGCGGGCGAAGCAGCTCGCTCAGGACCTCATCGTTCGCGACAAGGTGCAGTTGCTGACCGGTGTCATCTTCACACCCAACGCTCTCGCCATCGCGCCCTTCGTGACCGAGGCGAAGGTGCCGTTCATCATCAGCAACGCCGGCACTTCCGTGATCACGACGAAATCGCCCTATATCGCGCGGGTCTCCTTCACACTGTGGCAGTCGAGCTACCCGCTTGGCGGCTGGGCGGCGACCCGCTTCAAGCGCGCCTTCACGCTCGTCAGCGATTACGGGCCCGGCCACGACGCCGAGGAGGCGTTCACCAGGGCCTTCAAGGCAGGCGGCGGCGAGATCGCGGGCAGCGTGCGGGTGCCGTTGATGAACCCCGATTTTGCTCCCTACCTGCAGCGCGTCAAAGACGTGAACCCCGACGCGCTCTTCGTCTTCGTCCCCGCTGGGCAGACGGCAACCGCCGTGATGAAAGGCTTCGCCGATCTCGGCCTCAAGGCCGCCAGCGTCAAGCTGATCGGCCCAGGCGACATCACCGACGATCAGGTGCTCGACAACATGGGCGATCTTGCGCTCGGGGTGGTGACCGCCTACCACTATTCCGACGCGGCCGACCGCCCGGCCACCAAGGCTTTCATTGCGGCCTGGAAAAAGGCCTATGGCCTCGTTCCGCGCCCGAATTTCGTGGCGGCCGCTTCCTGGGACAGCATGGATGCGATCTATTACATCATCCGCGAGCAGAAGGGCAGAATCGATCCCGACCGGACGATGGAGTTGCTGAAGCACTACAAGAACCCGCAGAGCCCGCGCGGCCCCATCTCGATCGACCCCGAGACCCGCGACATCGTGCAAAACGAATATCTGCGCGAAGTGCGCAAGGTGGACGGCCACTACGTCAATGTCGAGCTCCAGACGATCGCCACCGCTGTCAAGGATCCGTGGATGGAGCTGA
>JASHRZ010000321.1 GCA_030037055.1 Alphaproteobacteria bacterium | reverse complement strand
TGGTTCTCGACCCCGGCCGGCGAGACGCCCATGCCTGGGGTTGCCAGAGCGAGGCCGACCAAGCCAAAGAGGACGACGGCCGCAAGGCCGTAGACACGGATCATGCCAATCATTCTGAGCATGTATTTTCTGCTGTGGCGCGGCGTTTGCCGCCGTCGTGACGCCCGGGCGAGGGATAACGCGCTCCGCGGCCGCGGTCACGTGATCGCGAGCAATCGGCAGCTAAGACGACGATAGCCGGACGCCGTCCTTGTGCGACGGGTCGACCTCCGCGGGCCGAGATACATGCTGTTCGAGGCGGTGCGGCGACCGCGGGCGGCAGATCACGGTGATCGAAAGTGAAGCGGCAGGCATTCCTACACCAGCCGATCCTCATAGGATCAAAGCCGGACGCCTTCCGTGGTGAACGCGACGCTGACAGGTTCCTGAATGAAGCTCAGGACGGTCGCGCCAATTGCGGCAATCACGACGGCAGCGACGCAGGCGAGGATGAAAGTGCGCATTCCAGGCCTCCTTCGGGATCATCATCTAAAGGCTAAGACATCGGAACTTGAGAGATCAAGCGCACGCCAACGGTAAAGGCGGCGGTGCTCCAGCTTCGGCTGTCGCCTTGCCACTGGTGTAAGGTCCGGCCTCGGGTTACTTTCGAGGCGGCCGACGCAGCTTCTCGCGAGAGGTTCATGGAACGCCCGGCATGCGTCCTGTTCCAGCTTGTCTGATCTTTTGCGCAGCGCTGATAGGCGTGACGCTCAAGTCCGGGCCGGCTGAGGCCCAGTTGCGCGGCCACGGGGGGCCGATACGCGCGCTTGCGATCTCTGCCGACGGCAGCACGGCGCTTTCGGGCAGCTTCGATACATCGGCAATCCGCTGGTCGCTTCTGCGCGACGTTGCCGAGCAGGTGCTGCGGCTGCATGAAGGCGCGGTGAACGCCGTTGCCCTTCTTAAGGACGGCCGCGCCGTCACCGCCGGCGAGGACGCCCGAATCGGCATCTGGACGCCGGGCAGGCAGACGCCCGACATCGTCCTCGAGGGACACACGGGACCGATCGTTGCGCTCGCGGTATCGCCCGACGGCGCCACGATCGCCTCGGCCTCATGGGATCACACCATCCGCTTATGGCCGCTCGGCGGCGGCCCACGGCACGTGCTTGAGGGTCATCGGGACAACGTCAACGGTATCGCCTTCACGCCGGACGGCAGCGCGTTGGTCAGCGCCGGATACGATGCGACCGTGCGCATCTGGCCGCTGCAGGCACAGAGCTCGTCGCTCGTTGCGACACTGCCTTCGCCGCTCAACGCGGTGGTCGTTGCACCCGACAGCGATATCATCGCCGCCGGGGCAGACGGCAAGGTTTACTTCCTTTCGTCGACGGGCGAACCACGTGGGGAGGTCGAGGTGTCGTCCACCCCGATCACTTCGCTCGCAATCTCGAGCGATGGTGCGCGGGCTGCCGCGGCAAGCATCGGTGGTTCGGTCGCGATCATCGATCGAAAGGTGCGGACACTCGCTCGCAATCTGGCCGGGTCGGGGCTGCCGGTCTGGTCGGTCGTGTTCTTTCCCGACGGCCGAACAGTGCTCACCGGCGGCGCCGATCGCGTTATCCGCCGCTTGGATGCCGAAACTGGCGAACCGATTGGCGGCGCCGCGGCTGAAGGTTCGGCGGATCCGCTTGCCGCCTATGACGGCGATCCCGGCGCGCAGGTGTTTCGCGCCTGCGTGGCCTGTCATGCGCTGAAGCCCGATGATGGCAATCGCGCGGGCCCGACGCTGCACGGCATCTTCGGGCGGCGCGTCGCGACGCTGCCGGGCTATAATTTTTCCGAGGCGCTCAAGCATCTCGACATCGTGTGGACGCCGGCAACGCTGGCGAAGCTGTTCGAGATCGGCCCCGCGGAGTACACGCCGGGGACCAAGATGCCGGAACAGCGCATTGGCCGGCCGGAGGATCGCAACGCACTCGTCAAGTTTCTCGAGCGGGCGACGAAGTAGTCACGTTTCCGGCTTCTCCTTGCGCTCGCGCAGGTAATCATCGGTCGTACGGGGCTTCGGCCGCGCCGGCGCGCCGTAGGGGTCGAAGCCTTCCTCGGTCACAACCGCGATTCGACAATCCTCGCACATCTTGATGACATCGAGGCGGCTGGACGAATTCCGGTACATCCAGTGCTTGCCTTCGAGCTTGGCGGCGACCCGCTCTATCGTGCTCTTGACGCCGAACGGCTTGCCGCAGCGAATGCAGTGAAAGGGCTGTTCCTGCTTGAGCACCCGTGCCGCGGTGATCGCCGCGTCGAAGGCGAGCCGCGGCTCGAGGCTGATCACGTTTTCCGGGCACGTCGCCTTGCAAAGGCCGCATTGCACGCAAGCATCTTCGGCGAAGCGCAACAGAGGCTGCTCGGGATCATCCGACAGCGCGCCGGTTGGGCACGCCGAGACGCAGGAGAGGCACAGCGTGCAGCCCTCGACGTTGATCTCGACGGTGCCGAAAGGCGCGCCGGCAGGCAGCGCGATGATTTCGATCGGCGCCGGGGCGACGCGGTAGAGTTCCCGCAGGGCGAATCGCAGCACGTCGCGCTTTCCTCCCGTCGGCCGAAAGCTCGCCGGCCGTGACGCAATGTCGCCGGGTTTGATCGTGCGCAACGCTTCGCCGAGCGAAAAGGGATCGTCGGTCTCGATGGTCGCGAGAGGCTTGCCGGAAAAGCCGAGGCCGGCGAGGATCGGCTCCGCGAGCGCGATCGTGTTGTAAAGGCCGGCAAGGTCGTGGCGCGGCTTGGCGCGAAGCATCAAGCGTACCGCCGCTGCGCCGAAGGCGAAAGCCGCGGCGATCGCTTCGAGGCCGATCTGCGTCACCTCGTTTACCGCAAGCGGCAAGACATTCGCAGGCAATCCGTCGCCGTGACGGGCGAGCGCGTCGATCAGCGGCCCGCCGTGGTCCTCGTCATGGAAAAGAAGAATCGGCGAGGAGCCGCCGGCGTCGCGATAGGTCGTGAGCAGCGTGCGCAGCTTCAGCATCAGCGCATCGGCGGGCGGCAGCGCATAGCCGGCCGCGCCCGTCGGACAGGCCGCCGCGCATTGGCCGCAGCCGGCGCAAATTGTCTCGTCGATCGACACGTGATCGCCCGCCGGCGCAATGGCGCCGGTCGGGCAGAGATCGAGGCAGCGGCGACAGCCGACGACGTGCGAGCGCGAATGGGCGCAAAGGTCCGCGGTAAATGTAATGTAGCGCGGCTTGTCGAAGTCGCCGACGAGATCGCGCGCGCGCAGCACGGCTTTTAGCACCGCGGGGGCATCGCCGGGATCGGCGCGCAGGTAGCCGTCGCGCAGGTCGCTGGCTGGAAACAGCGGCGGGCCGCCCGAAAGATCGAGCAGTAAGTCGCAGCGCGACATCGCACCGTCTCGCGCCGGTGCGAAGCTGAGCGCGCTGCGCGACGACGGCAGCGGCTGGGCGTAGTCGTCGACGACGATCTCAAACGCGCCGATATGGCCCTTGGCCGCGCGGATCGTCCCCTTCACGACCGGAAACTCCGTGGTGCGCGGCGGCGTCAGTTCATCGGGCCGCGTGATCAGCGTCGTGACGTCAAGATGCTCCTTCAGCAGGTTCGACGCTTCGATGGCGCGCTCGTCGCGCCCGTATACGAGAATAACGCCGGCGCTTTCGAGGTGAACGACGGGAATGTCGGGCGTCGGCTCGGCGGCGGCGGCCGCGAGCGCCGCCATCTTGGGTCCCGCTTTCGCGGCCTCGGTTGACCAGCCGGCGCTTTCGCGCAGATTGACGAAGGTCAATGCGGCGCTTTCGGCCGCGACTTCGCGGAATAGAGGCGCCTCCTGCGTACAGCCGATCGTGATCGGCGTGCCCGACGCCGCGAGCGCGCGGAAACGATCGAGCTCGGCGCGGCAAAGCTGGCGCCCATGGACGATCTCGGCACGGCGGCAGCCACGCCGCAAAGCGCCGGTGTCGACCGGCATCGTGTCTTCACAGGAGCAAACCAAAAGAGTGCGTCGTTCAGACATCGGATTTCTCGCCAACCGGGAAGCGTCGCCGCAGCTGACCGCAGCCCAACCCGATGTTATATTGTTAGCACGCTAGGTCTAAGGCTGTATCTGAAAATGCCGCCAGAGCTGCGCAGCCGGATACGCGATCCCAATGCGCGCACCCTCGACCTGCCGCCGCCCTTCCGGGCGGTGGCATTGCGCGAGCTGGGCGATGCCTTCGCCCATGCGTGCGCGCATGCTCTCGAACTGGGTGCCGGGACGCTGGTTTTCGTCGGCCGCTTCGACATCGCCGAGTTTGCCGTCGTATTGGAGCCCGACGAGCCGCTCGTCCATGCCCGCCGGGCGTTCTATGCGGGCATGGTCGCGCTTGCCGATACGCTCGCCGCGCTGGCGCCGCCGGAAAAGCCGATCGCCATCGAGTGGCCGGACGCGCTCTACGTCGACGGCGGCCTCGTCGGCGGAGGACGGCTTGGCTGGCCCGAGCGCGTCGACGGGCGCGGGCGGCCCGATTGGCTCGTATTCGGGGCGGCAATTCGCACCGTTTCCATGAGCGCAGAGGAAGCAGGGCTGCATCCGCTGGCGACCGCGCTCGATGAGGAGGGCTTCGGCATCCTCGGCTTGAGGCGCGTCGTCGAAGGTTTCGCCCGGCATCTCATGGTCGCGATCGATCGCTGGCAGGAGGCCGGCTATGCGCCCATCGCAGAGGACTACCTGTCGAAGCTCAAGCCCGAGCGGCTGGCGCAGCGCAATATCGGCGAGAACGGCGATCTCCACGTCCGGCGCGCAGGCAAGCCAATCGAGCGGCGCAAACTGGTGCCGGCGCTGAAAGTGCCCTCATGGCTCGACCCGACTACTGGGGGGCCGCGTCTATGAGACTGCTGCGCGCCATACGTCTCGATTCGTCGGATACCTTCATCTTCCCATCCGCCGCCGTGCCGGGCGAATGGGCGGTCTCGGGCGCGTTCGTCTTCTCCAATGTCGAGCCGCGAATGCTCCAGGGAAAGGAGCTGGCGGCGTTCCGCAGCGGGTTTCTCGGCGTGCCGTCGCTCGGCTGGTCGACCCTGGCGCAGATCGTGGAGGCGGACGGGAGGGATCGCCTTGCGGCCATCGATCTGTTGGCCCGATGTCTGATCGACCGCTTCGGCGCTCCCGATCTTACCGCCGCGCAGGCGGCGGCGACGGAGGAGATCGACTTCACGGCCTCGCTCTGCGACCACCCGCCTGACACGCTGATCGCGGTTCACCGCACAGACGAAGGCGGCATGGTCCGCGAAGCCTTTCGCAGTCTGCGTTCGCGGGGCAGGCGCAAAGGGTGGCGTGCGTTTTCTTTTCTCGACGCTGATGCCGAGGGCGGACCGGCCGAGACCGTCAATTTGGCGGCGCTGGCGCGCGGAGAACGCGGATGAAGGATTTTTGGCTCTCCTGCGGCCATCGTCTGACGGATCGCGACGCTAGTGGCGGCGTGGTGGTCACCGATGAATTCCTGAAAGCCTACCTTGCGCGGCCGGAGCTGACGCCTCCGTCCGACGCCTGTGCCGTCGAGCATGGATTGCACGCCACGCTGCTTGCCGATCCGCGCCGCCACGTCGGCGCCGAGGAAATCGCCGCGATCGCAGACGCGGACGCACGCGAAAATTGGGCGCTGATGATCGCCTTTCGCGACCATCTGTTGCGCCACAAGACGCTCGAGGCGGCCTATCTCGATCTCGCGCGCGGCGGGGTCGGCAAGACGCCGCCGCTCTTCCTCAACCATCTCGTCCATGTGATTCTGCGCAATGCTCTCGACGGCTGCGACGATCCGTTCGTGGTGCGGGCCGCGGAGCTGTTCTTTCGCCCGCAGCGACTGACGGTGCATGAAGGAGCGGTCCTCGCCGCCGACGAGGAGACCGTCGCCGGCGTCGGCGCGGCGCCGTTGTCTCCGCTGGTGTCCATGCTGCGGATTCCCTCGGGCGCCCAGATCGACGTCCTGACTAACGAGAATGCGCAAAGCTATTGGGACCGGAGCGATTTGTTCGACATGGCGCTCGATCTCACCCTCGGCCGCCGCGGTCCCGCGGCGCTTGGCACCGCCATCAAGCGCTGGCTGCGGCATATGTTGTCGGTCGAGGTCGCGGTCGAGCCGCTGAACGACAGACGCGACGTTCCCTTGAACTGGTACATCGGCCTCGATGCGGAGGGCACGCGCATCGGCGACGCGTTGTGGAGAGGCGATGATCTTGACCGGACGGCGCAACGCCGCCTCGTCATGCTGTTCCGGCTGACCTTCGGCCCGCGGGACCGCGCGGGGGCGCCCGGCGCGGAGGCTGCGGTCCTTCTCTTCCTGGCGATGACCGACGACAAGGTGCTGCGCATGAAACCGCAGAACTTGGTGACGGGATTGCCGGCCTGGCGTCTGGCGGCGGTCACATGAGGTCGGCGGCGCCGCTCCGGCGCATTCCCGTGGGCGTGGTTGTCGAGCGGCGCAAAGCGACGTCGCCTTGGGCGGATCTCCTCTGGCGACCGGTCGCCGTGCTTGTCGGCCTCCCCGACACCGCACCATGGACACGGCTCACCAACGAGGGTGAAACGGTGACGTTCTACGCGGGCGCAGCCGAGATAGAGCTTTATCGGTCAGAGACCGGCAACTATCGCGTGAACCTTGCGTCGAGCGCGCCCTCCGTCTGGGTGATGTTGCAGGCGACCGGAGGCGAGCCACCCTACGAGATCGCGGCCGTCACCGCCGATCCTGCGGAAGGCGAAGCCTTGACCGAGCCTGGTCAAGGGATCGTCGAAGCCGTGGCAATGCCGGAATCCTTGCGCAAGGCCATTGCCGACTTCGTCGTTGACCACCATGTCGAGCATGCCTTTGAAAAGCGTGCGCGCGATCGTGCCGATCCAGAGGCGCTGGCGCGGCACGGCCCGCTGTCTGGCAACGACGATGAGCGCTGACGAAAACTTTCTCGCGCGATGGTCTCGCCGCAAGCGCGAAGCGGCCCAAAGCACGCCGGACCAGGCGACGCCGAAGGACGCCGTGGACCGCGCCATAGCCGAAGCGCCGACGGCGGCCCTCCCGCCGGGCGAAGCCCAGCCGATCTTCGACCTCGCGAGTCTGCCGCCGATCGACTCGATCGGCGCCAGGTCCGAAATCGGGGGATTTTTGGCACCTGGCGTGCCTGCGGACTTGGCACGTGCGGCGCTTCGTCGTGCCTGGTCGGCCGATCCCGCGATCCGCGACTTCATTGGTCTCTCCGAGAATTCGTGGGACTTCAACGCACCTGGCAGCTTGCCCGGATTCGGTTCGCTGAAGCCGGAAGAGGTCCGCCGTCTCCTGGCGCAAGCGACGGGAGAGAAGGAGGCTGCCAGTCCCGCGCCGCCCGGCACGGAAACGTCATCGGCCGGCCAGGCCCAAGTGCCCGCGCGCGAAGCCGGCTTGGCGCCGCATGACGCCGCGCAGGAGCAAATGAACCAAGGCCAGCCCTCCGGCGCAGCGCAAGGCGATCCAGCGTCATGCGGTCGGGAACATGATGCAAGGCAGCATGAAACTCGCGAGTGCGAATGCGATCCGCCTTTGCCGCGACGCCGACACGGTGGTGCGCTCCCGGAATAATTATTGCTCCCATAGCCTAAGGCTATTAATCTCACGATGCTTGACGGCGTTAACCACCGTTGAATCGCTCTGAACCGTCTGTGTGGATGGCCCCCGGCTGGCAAGGGTTTTCTCGCGTGAAGAACGTTGGTCACTTGCGGTCATGGGTACGACCTTTGGATTGCGGCGCGCATGGCCGCTGGCCCTGATGGGAACCGTTGATCGAGGCCCGATCATTGCGGCGGGGTCGCGATGCCCCGATGACGTAGCTGGACTGCACTCGGTCGTCGACTTGACCGACATTGTTGCCATCACGCGTGTTCACCCTCGCAAGCCTTGCGGGCCCCTCGGCTCTGGCCGCTTAAGCCATTGCCGGCGCGCGGCGGAAGTCCTGACGCACCATCAGCGCCCAGCCGATGCGCGCCATCTTGTTGGCCAGCGCGACCGCCACCACCTTGCGCGGCTTGGTGGCGAGCAGCTTGGCGATCCAGGGGTCGTCCTTAGCGCGTTTGCCGTTCAAGACGGCGGTGGCGCCG
>JASHRZ010000320.1 GCA_030037055.1 Alphaproteobacteria bacterium | reverse complement strand
TAGAGCGGCGCGACGATGATCTCGGGGTCGAGCCCGGACTCGGCGAGGAGACGTTCGACGCGGCGAATCTCCGCGCCGCCGGGCAGGAAGACGAGCAGGCTGCCTTCTTCCTCGTCGAGGGCGCGGCGAATCACCGCCGCGACCGCGGCCTCAAGCTGCTCCGGCGGCGGCCGCTCGAGATAGCGCAGCTCGACCGGATAGCTGCGTCCAGCGCTGGCGACGATCGGCGCACCGCCGAGCAGCCGCGCTACGGGCTCGCCGTCGAGGGTGGCCGACATGACGAGGAGGCGCAGGTCATCGCGCAGATGCCGCCGCGAGTCCAGCGCCAGCGCCAGGCCGAGATCGCCGTCGAGGCTACGCTCGTGGAACTCGTCGAAGATGACGAGGCCGACGCCGTCGAGCGCCGGATCATCCTGGATGAGGCGCAGCAGGATGCCTTCGGTCACCACCTCGATCCGCGTTTGCGGGCCGATGCGCGTATCGAGCCGCGTGCGGTAGCCGACGATGCCGCCGAGGCGATCGCCGAGCATCTCCGCCATGCGTCGCGCCGCCGCGCGCGCCGCGAGCCGCCGCGGCTCGAGCATGAGGATGCGCCCGCCCCGAAGCCAGGCCGCGTCGAGCAGCGCCGTCGGCACCAGCGTCGTCTTGCCGGCGCCGGTCGGCGCCTGCAGCACGGCGGCGCCCGCGTCGGCGAGCGCCGCGGCAAGCGCCGGCAGCGCGTCGCCCACCGGCAGCAGGCTCGACCAGAAGGCGAGATCGCGGGACGCCATGGCGATGCTATAGCCCATCGGCGCGGCGGCGAGCACCCTTGCGCCGGCGTCGCAGCGCTTCCCTCGGCGCGTGCGCCGTCCTATGCTCGAAAGTCGATTCCTTGGAGGCGCCGGTGCGCTCGGTCCCCGCTGCGGCAGTGCTCGCCGCGATCTTCTGCCTCGCCATCCACCCCGCTCGCGCGGAGTCCGTCGATGCCACGCTGATCTTCGCGGCCGATGTCTCGCGCAGCGTCGACGATGACGAGTTCAAATTGCAGCGTCAAGGCTATGCGGCGGCGGTGACCAATCCGCGCGTGCTGCAGGCTATCGCCGCCGGGCAGCATGGCGCCATCGCCATCTGCTTCATCGAATGGTCCGGGCCCGAGGAGCAACAGGTGGTGGCGGATTGGACGGTGGTGCGCGACGGCGAGAGCGCCGCCAGCTTTGCCGCGATCCTGCTCAACGCGCCGCGCTCCTTCGTCGGCCGCACCTCGATCAGCGCTGCGCTTGATTTCGGCCGCGCCTATTTCGCCAAGGCCGGCGTGACCACGGAGCGCCGCGTGATCGACGTGTCGGGCGACGGCACTAACAATTCCGGCCGTCCGGTGCTCGATGCGCGCGAGGAGACGCTCGCCGCCGGCATCATCATCAACGGGCTCGCCATCATCAACGAGCACCCCAATCCCGGCTACTTCGCCCACACCCAGCCGCCCGAGGGGCTGCCGGAATATTATCGGCAGAACGTCGTCGGCGGGCCCGGCAGCTTCCTGCTGGTGATGCAGGATTTCAGCTCCTTCGGCGAGGCGATCACCAACAAGCTGATGAACGAGATCGCTGCCGCGCCGCATCCCTGGCAGGCCGCCGCGGCGGGCCGGCAACCTTACCGGTAATCCGACGCCATCGCCGCGGCGGCTGTGGCGCGATGGGACGCCATCCGCCGGCGTCGATTGCGGCGGGCGACAGGACGGGCATCGCTTGCGCCAGCACGGCGGCGCGGCCATAGTGCGGCATCCGATGACGCCCGACCGCCTGAAAATCATCGCCATCCTCGCCGCGCTGGCGGCTGTGGTTCTCGGCTACGAGCTGCTCGTCCAGTTCGATGAGTGGAACCGGATGCAGAGCTGCGCCACTGCGGGAGGACGCAATTGCACTCGCTGATCAGCCGGTGAGCGAGACGCCGATGAGCTTGCCGACGCCGTAGGTCACGCCGGCCGCGCCGATGCCGATCGCCAGCTGCCGCGCGCCCGAGAAGATCACGCCGCGGCCGGTGTAGAGCGTCGTGCCGGCACCGATCGCGAACATGGCGGCGGCGGCAACCCCAAGACTCGCGCCGACGGCGGCGAGGCCGCCCAGCGCGAAGAACGGCAGCACCGGGATGATCGCGCCGCCGGAGAAGAGCAGGAAGGAGGTGGCGGCCGCGACCCAGGCGGAGCCGCCCAGCTCTTGCGGATTGATGCCGAGCTCCTCGCGCGCGAGCGTATCGAGCGCGGTGGCCTTGTTGCCGATGAGGCGCTCGGCCAGCGCCTTCGCCTGCTGCTCGGGAAGCCCCTTGGCCTGGTAGATCAGCGCCAGCTCCTGCTTCTCCTCCTCCGGGACCTCCTCGAGCTCGACCGCCTCGCCGGCGATCTGCTGCTGGTAGAACTCGCGCGAGCTGTTGACCGAGAGCCATTCGCCCATCGCCATCGAGCAGGCGCCGGCGATCAGCCCGGCGAGGCCGGTCACGAGAATGGTGCGGGCCGAGAATTCGGCGCCGGCGACCCCCATCACGAGACTCAGATTGGAGACGAGGCCGTCATTGGCGCCGAGGACGGCAGCACGGAGCGCGCCGCCGGAGCCGCGGTGCCGGCCTTCGAGCTGCGCCAGCGCGCCGCCGGAGAGCCCGCCCTGCAGCGGTCGCGCCATGGCGGTGATGACGCGCGAATGCGAGCGCTCATCCGCCGGCAGGCCGGCGGAGACCGCCTCGGGCTGCGCGTCGTATTTGCCGAAATCGGCCCGCTCCAGCGAATTGACCAGCGGCAGCACCATCTCCGGCCCGAAGCGCCGCGCCGCCCAGGCCAGCATGCGGCTGCGCCAGCCCGGCCCTTGCCCTTTGGCCGATACGCCGAGGCCCGAAAGCCGTTTCGTCCAGAACTCGGCATGCGCCTCCTCGACCGCGGCGAGGCGGCTGTAGACCTGCTTGAGCTGCGGGTTGCTCTCGGCATCGGCAAGCGCGTGATAGAGCGCGGCGCTGTCCCTCTCGCCTTGAAGATTGGTGCGGTAACGCGCAATCGGGCTTTGCTCGCTCACGGGGCGTCTCCTCACGGCGCTGCGCCGCGCGCAGTAATAGGTGGCGAGGCGAATGCGCGCAATGGCGGCCGGCTTGCGCGCGCCGGCGCCGGCGGTAGGATGGCTGAGCGCCGGCAAGGAGGCGGTCCATGAGCGAGAAACTCGTCAAATCCGACGCCGAATGGCGCGCCCAGCTGACGCCGGAACAGTACCGCATCACCCGCAGGAAAGGCACCGAGCGCGCCTTCACCGGCGCCTTGTGGGACACCAAGACTCCCGGCGTCTACGCCTGCGTCTGCTGCGGCCAGGAGCTCTTCGCCTCCGACACGAAGTTCGACTCCGGCACCGGCTGGCCGAGCTTCTGGGCGCCGATCGCCGAGGACCGCATTGCCACCGAGACCGACCGCAGCCTGTTCATGACCCGCACTGAGGTGCTGTGCAGCCGCTGCAAGGCGCATCTCGGCCACGTGTTCGAGGATGGTCCGGCGCCTACGGGCCTGCGCTATTGCCTCAACTCCGGCGCGCTGACGCTCAAGCCGAAGTGACGGGCGTGTCGGCAATTGCCGAAGCGTTCCGGATGGCGGTCGGCGCGGCTCAGCTTGGCGACTGCGCTACCGGCCGGCCTTAGAGCCGCGCCGGGACCTCGTGCGTCTTGATGACGCGGTCCGAGGCGGCGTCGATCTCCTCGAGACGGATGCCGTAGCGCCAGAGCTCGCCGAGATGCCCGAGCACGGCCTTGGCGCTCGGCTCGTCCAGCAGGATGCCGTCATGGACGGCATGGCTCAGCACCAGGCAGCGGTCGCCGTGGAGATCGACGTCGCGGACCTGGATGTCCGGATCGTGTCGCGCCAGGTCGTAGTGGCGCGCGAGCGCGCGGCGGATCTCGCGATAGCCGCGCTCGTCATGGATGGCGCCGACGACCAGCGCATCGGCTCCTTCCTCGTCCAGCACCTTGAACAGGCGGAACTGGCGGATGAGCCGTGGGCTAAGATACTGCAGCACGAAGCTCTCGTCGCGGTAGTTCGCCCAGGCATGCCGAAGCGTGCCGTAGGGGTTGCCGTTGCCGGCGATCTCCGGGAACCACTCGCGATCCTCGTCTTCGGGTTCGAGGCAGATGCGCTTGATGTCGCGCATCATGGCGAAGCCCAGGGCGTAGGGGTTGATGCCGGTATAGCGGCGGTCGTCGAAGTCCGGCTGGAAGACGACGCTGGTGTGCGAGTGCAGCGCCTCGAGGAAGGAGCCGTCGGTGATCAGACCCTTCTCGTGCAGGCGCGTCAAGATCTCGTAATGGACGAAAGTGGCGCAGCCCTCGTTCAGCAGCCGCGTCTGCTTCTGCGGATAGAAGTATTGCGAGATGTGCCGCACGATGCGGACGAGCTCGCGCTGCCACGGCTCGAGCCTGGGCGCGCGCTTCTCGAGGAAATAGAGCAGGTTCTCCTCGGGCAGGCCGAGCTTGCGGCGCGTGTCGGCGCGCTGCTTCTCCTTGCTCTGTCCCTGATCCTCCTCGCGCTTGCCGCCGATGATCGCGGTGCGCCAGATGTCGTCGTAGCTCGCTTCGAAATGGCGCCGGCGATCTTCCTCGCGTTTGCGCTCCTCCTCGAGATTGAGCTTGGCCGGCCGGTCGTAGCGGTGAACGCCGTGGTTCATCAGCGCATGGGCGGCATCGACCACGCGCTCGACCGCCTCGATGCCATAGCTCTCCTCCGCATGCGCGACGAAGTCGCGCGCGAAGGTGAGATAGTCGAGGATGCCGGTGGCGTCCGTCCATTGGCGGAAGAGGTAGTTGTTCTTGAAGAAATGGTTGTGGCCGAAAGCGGCGTGCGCGATGACCAGCGACTGCATCGTCATGGAGTTCTCCTCCATGATGTAGCTGATGCAGGGGCTCGAATTGATGACGATCTCGTAGGCG
>JASHRZ010000319.1 GCA_030037055.1 Alphaproteobacteria bacterium | reverse complement strand
AAGTGCGTGGCGTGGTTGTGCGGCGTCAATGCCGATTGACAACGCGATGCGCCGGAAATGCAATCGAGACCGCCGTCCCATGGGCCGGTGCGCTGGCGATCGTCAGGATCGCGCCGTGCAGCTCCGCCAGTCTTCTGGCCAAAGGCAATCCGAGCCCCGAGCCCTGGTAGCGGCGGCTGAGACGATTGTCGACTTGGCGGAAAGGCTCGAGCGCCAGCGGAATCTCGTCCTCGGACATGCCGATGCCATTGTCCCTGACGGTTAGAATCATCCGTCCCTCGACGTCGAGAGAGGCGCCGACGACCACTTGTCCGCGGTCCCGGGTGAACTTGACGGCATTCGACAGCAGATTGAGTGCCATCTGCTTCACATGGCCTTCGTCGGCCAGGAGATACGGAAGATCGGCAATGACCTCAAGAACGACGCCGACACCCCTTTCGGCGGCCGCCACCTCTATCATGCGCATGCACGCTTCAAGGACGCCCGCAACGTCGAGCGTGGCCTCGCGCAGTTCAAGCCTTCCCGCCTCGGCCTTGGCGAGATCGAGGATGTTGTTGATCACCAGCAGAAGATGCTCTCCGCTTGCTCGGATATCGCGGATATATTCAAGATACTTCGCGGGACTGATTGGTCCGAGCGTCTGGCGGGCGACGAGATCCGAGAAGCCGATGATCGCATTGAGCGGCGTGCGCAATTCGTGACTCATATTCGCGAGGAATTCGGATTTCGCCCTATTTGCCGCCTCGGCGCGGGTCGCCGAATCCCTGAGATCGGCTTCGAGGCGCTTTCGATCGGTGATGTCGGTGTAAGTCCTGACGACGCCCCCGGTCGGCATCGGGTTGCTTCGAACCTCGATGTGCCTTCCACTCGGGAGCCGCAATTCGAACCGTTGGAACTTTGGTTGCATGAGCTCCCGCAGCCTTTTCTCCAGGTCTGACTCCCCATAGGCTCCGCGTTGAACGTTATGGCGAAACAGTTTCTCGACGGGGTCTCCCAGCCGCACGAAGCCGTCGGGATATTCGACGACCTCCGTGAACCGGCGATTGAAGGCTTCTATGTTTAGGGCGCGATCGAGGACCAGGATCCCGTCCGCCATGGTCTCGAACGTCGCCTCCAGAAGCGCGGTTTTTTGCGCAATCTGGCGCCGAGCCTCGACCTCGGCCGTGATATCGAACGCCGTCCCCCGGTATCCTTTGAACGCGCCGCCGGCGTCGTAGACCGGCTTGCCGGATACTTTCAAATGATGAACGCGGCCGTCCGAGCCCGGCGCTTCGAAGATGAAGTCACGGAACGGCCGCCGATTGAGCATGTCGGCTCGATGCCGGCGCCACCCGCCCTCCCGGTCGGGGTCGGCATTCGCGAGTTCCCAGCGGGTCTTTCCCAGCACGTGGGCCGCGCCGAAACCGCCTGCCTCCCGCGTTTCGCCGCCGACGTAGGAAAATCGCAAATCGGCGTCCGTCTCCCACACCCAATCGGCGGCTATCTCCGAGATATCGCGGAAGCGCTCTTCGCTCTGCTGCAGCGCTTGCTCTGCTCGCCTTCTATCGGTCGTGTCTCGGATCACCGCGGTGAACAGTCTTCCCTCGGCAAAATCGAGCTTTGAGATTGAAGCTTCGGCATAGAATTCGCTGCCGTCCCTCCGGCGCCCTCGGATTTCGGATCGCCGGTCCATGAGCCGGCGGGGTTCCGGATCATCCGCGAAGGCGCTGATGGCGGCGCGGTGAGCTGCACGTGCCGTCTCCGGGAGCAAGGTATCGAGCGCGCGTCCGATCACCTCCTCTCGCCGATATCCGAACAATCGCTCAGCCTCGTCATTGAATTCGACGATGCGCTGTTGGTCATCGATCGAGACGATGGCATCGGCGGCCGTCGCAAGGAGGTCCGCCAGCCGCCGAGTGGCCCCTTTTTCTTGCACG
Organism: Alphaproteobacteria bacterium; assembly: GCA_030037055.1. Classification (GTDB taxonomy): domain Bacteria; phylum Pseudomonadota; class Alphaproteobacteria; order ATCC43930; family CGMCC-115725; genus DAHUYF01. The sequence continues at coordinate 3,590 of JASHRZ010000319.1, read as the reverse complement.
CGCGCCTTCATTCTCTCGAGCGACAGGTGGAGGCAATGCGACAGCCCCTGGATCAAATCCCGGGTCCATGCAATGCGCGGTAGGGCGTCGCTGCGCTGAAAACGCATACGCCATAGATCAAGTCGTTGGCCTTCAAGGGAACCGCCAATTTGAGCACCGTCCGCCCTCGCTCGGTCTCCAGAACAACATCGGGCGTGGCGCCGGCCCAGGCGCGGCCCACGCGCTTGAACGGGCCGCGCGTGGAACCGTGGAATCGGAGCAGGGACTCGCGGTCGCGGGCCAACGGCCGCCTCGGACGAGTAAGTCGCTGCCCTCGCTCGCCATCCAGAGCTCCCCGTCCCGCCAGTCGGCATGCTGACAGACGGTCTCCAGAATTGCTTCCAGCACGGCAGCAGGACTGTCGGCGGCCGCGACCGCCCAGGCGAGTCTGGCGTAGAGCTGCTGCTCGACAAGCCGGTCGCGCTCCTCCTGATTGTCCTCGATGACGATCGCGAAGCTCCCGTCTTGCAGTGGCAGCCGACGGAGCACCACGTGCCTGCCGTTGGGCAGACGCTGACTGGTCGAGCTGCCACCATTCTTTCTGTCCCAATCAGGCGGCAATAGGAATGGGGATGCGCTGCGGTTTTTGCGCAAGCGCTTTACCAGGCTCTGATAACCCACCCTCTTCGTGAGAGCCGAGGGCTCGAGGCCGAGCAATGCAAGCGCACCACCGTCATACCACGAGAGCCGCATGCCGAGGTCGAATACCAGGACGCCACGCGCGGGCATCGCAGGCTCGGCGCATTGGGACCACCCGCATGCCGCGCCGCTGCCCTCGGGCTCGCGATTTATCAGCGCTTTGCTGGCGGTCATCAGGGAGGGATTTCAACGAGCGCCGGCGGCCGTCCTCGGTCTTTGCACCGACGGGGCAAAGGCGCGAGGGCGATCTGGCCACAGACCGAACAGGCTCCACACGCGCTTCAGGGCGGCTACGAGCGCATTCATCATCGCGTCGTCGTGGAACGGCGTCGGCGTGATCCGCAATCGCTCCGTACCGCGCGGCACGGTGGGGAAATTTATGGGCTGCACATAGATGCCGTGACTGGTCAGAAGCTCGTCGGATACGCGCTTGCAGGTGCGGGCGTCGCCGACCATCAGCGGCACGATGTGGCTTGGCGATTCGAGCACCGGCAGCTGCGCTTTTGCGAGTAGTCGCTTCAGGTGTGCCGCCCGCTCCTGATGATGCTCGCGGACGGCATTGTTCGAGCGCAGATGGCGCACGCTCGCCAGTGCGCCGGCGACGATTGCCGGTGGCAGCGAGGTGGAAAAGATGAAGCCGGGGGCATAGCTCCGTACCGCGTCGACGACGGATTCGGCACCGGCGATGTAGCCGCCGACGACGCCGAAGCCCTTCGCAAGCGTTCCTTGGATCACGTCAACGCGGTCTGCCACTCCCTCGCGCTCGGCCAGGCCGGCGCCTCTCGGCCCGTAAAGTCCGACCGCGTGCACCTCGTCGAGGTAGGTGAAGGCGTCGTAGCGGGTCGCGAGATCGCAAATCGCCGCAATCGGGGCGAAATCACCGTCCATTGAATAGACCGACTCGAAGGCAATGATCTTCGGCCGCTTGGGGTCGACCGCCCGCAGCAGGCGCTCGAGATCGGCCACGTCATTGTGCCGGAAGATGTGCTTCTCGGCACCGCTCGTCCGGATGCCGGCGATCATCGAAGCGTGATTGAGCGCATCGGAGAATATCACGCATTCGGGCAACAGCCTGCCGAGCGTGCCAAGCGCGGCCTCATTCGCGCTGTAACCCGAGCTGAGCGCGAGAGCCGCCGGCTTTCGATGCAGGCTTGCAAGCTCTCGCTCCAGTTCGACGTGCAGGTGGTTGGTGCCGGCGATGTTGCGCGTGCCGCCTGCGCCCGCGCCATATTTGGCGATCGCGTGCGTCATCGCCGTCAGGACCTGCGGATGCTGCCCCATTCCGAGATAGTCATTGGAGCACCAAACGATGACTTCGACCGAGCCGCGCGGCCCGCGCCAGCATGCGTAGGGGAAGCGGCGGCTTAAACGCTCGAGGTCGGTGAAGACGCGATAGCATCCTTCCGCCGTCAGCTTGTCGATCGCGTGAGCGAACAGACTCTCGTATTGAATCACGGCATTTCCGCCTGCGGTTTTGCTCTGCCATCGACGCCGGGAGCTGGAACGAGCTCTCTGTTGAGCGAAGATAGAACCCATAAAACGGAGCGAAGTTCACGCCCGAGCGAGGCCAGCGCTTCGCAGCTTGGTTCCGTGTCGATCGACAGCCGCTGAAGCGTCGCCCGCGCATCCCTCAGCTTTCGGACGACATAGGCAAGACGGAGGGCGCCGGGGCTGATCGGAAGCGTCGAAAGAGACTCGATGACTGAGCCGATTCGGCGCTCCGCGGAGTCCATCTCCTCGGCCATGCGCATCATCTCTTGCTCCCAATCGCGGCCTTCGCTGCGGCGAAGGCAGGGATGAATGACGACATCACCCACGACGCCCGTCCATCTTGGTTTTCGGCGGCACGATCGCTCGGCTTCCGGCTCAGGCCGACCGGATCGCGGCAAAGAAGCCGTCGACCTGCTGGCGCAGCGTCTCGGATCGGCTCGACAGCTCCTGGGCCGCGGTGAGCACTTCCGTCGCCACTTGTCCGGTCTCGGCGACCGCCTGGCTGACGCCGCCGATATTGGAGGAGACGTCCTGGGTGCCTTTCGCGGCCTCCTGGACATTCCGGGCGATCTCCTTGGTCGCCGCTCCCTGTTCCTCCACGGCAGAGGCGATCGTGGTGGCGATATCATTGACCGACATTATCGTCGTTGCGATCTCCTGGATCGCGGCGACCGACTCTTTGGTCGAACCCTGGATCGAAGCGATCTGCTGGCCGATTTCCTCCGTTGCCTTGGCGGTCTGGTTGGCCAGATTCTTGACCTCGGCCGCCACCACCGCGAAGCCCTTGCCGGCTTCGCCGGCGCGCGCCGCCTCGATCGTCGCATTGAGCGCGAGAAGATTCGTCTGGGAAGCGATGTCCTGGATCAGCTTGACCACGTCGCCGATCTTCTGGGCGGCATCGGCCAGGCCCTGCACCGTGGCGTTCGTGCGGTTGGCCTGCGCCACCGCCTCGCCGGCGATCTTCGTCGATGCGGCCACCTGGCGGCTGATTTCGGCCACCGAGGACGACAGCTCCTCGGCCGCGGTTGCGACCGTCTGCACGTTCGACGACGCTTCCTCCGAGGCCGCTGCGACCGCCGTCGTCTGGCGCGAGGATTGCTCGGCGTTCGCCGAAAGGGTGTTCGCGGTAGCCTGCATCTTGGTCGCCGCGGCGCCGACCGCATCGAGCGCGATCTTCATCTGACTGTCGAATTCCTTGATCGCGGCGGTGACCTTGTCCTCGCGTTGCTGCCGCTCGGCCAACATCGCCTCCTGGTAGACCGAGATCGCGTAGTCCATGTCAAGCATCACGGCCGCATTGATCGCCGTGAGCAGAGCGACCAGGCGAGCCGGCGTCGAACGGTTCGCTCGCACGGCCAGCTGGGCAAGCTCGCTCAGCACGAAATTGTAGCCGCCGATGTACCAGCGGGGCTCCAATCCGA
>JASHRZ010000002.1 GCA_030037055.1 Alphaproteobacteria bacterium | reverse complement strand
GCGGCTCGGCGCGGCGCTGCCCGAGACCGTGCTGGTCGGCCTCGAGCTCGATGCCGGCGCCGCGGCGCTGGCGCGCGCAAAGGGCCCCTTCCTGCTCGTGATCGGCTCGGTCGATCTGATGCCCTTTGCCGCCGAGAGCCTCGATGCCGTGCTCAGCGCCGACGTGCTCTGCCATCGCGGCGTCGACGAGGCGCGCGCCCTCGCCGGCTTTCGCCGCTGCCTCAGGCCGGGCGGCGTGCTCCTCCTCAACCTGCCGGCCCATCGCTGGCTCTACTCCGCGCATGACGCCGCCGTCGACAATGCACGCCGCTATGCCTGCGCCGAGCTCAGCCGGCTGCTCGCCGAGGCGGGCTTCGCGCGCGTGCGCGCGCGCCATTGGAACAGTTTACTCTTCCCGCTGATGGTGCTCCGGCGCAAGCTGTGGCGGCGCAGCGGCGCGAGCGAGGTGAAGCTGCTGCCCGCGCCGGTGGAGCGCGCCTTCGGCGCCGTCCTGGCGCTGGAGCGGTGGCTGCTGCGTGCGGGCCTGTCGCTGCCCTTCGGCGGCTCGATCCTGGTGACAGCGGTGAAGCCATGACTTCCTCGCCCGCGCTCAGCATTGTCATTCCTGTCTATAACGGCGCCGGCAGCATCGGCGAGCTGGTTGCGGCGCTCGAGAGCCTCGAGGTGCCGGGCGGGCACGAGATCGTGCTGGTCAATGATTGCAGCCCCGATGACAGCCTCGCGGTCTGCCGCGGCCTGCTGGCGCGCGCCAAGCTGCCGATGACGCTCGTCAACCTCTCGCGCAATTTCGGCGAGCACAACGCCGTCATGGCGGGGTTGCGCCAGGCTGCCGGCGCGCATGTCATCACCATGGACGACGACCTGCAGAATCCGCCGTCGGAAGTGCTGCGCCTGCTCCAATACGCGCAATCCAGCGGCAAGGAGGCGGTCTACGCCTTCTATGCGCATAAGGAGCACGCGCTCTGGCGCAATCTCGGCAGCCGCTTCACCAACCGCGTCGCCGACTGGCTGCTCGACAAGCCCAAAGGGCTCTATCTCTCGAGCTTCCGCTGTCTCAGCGCCTTCGTCGTCGGCGAGATCACGCGCTATGAGGGGCCTTTCCCCTATGTCGACGGCCTCGTCCTGCAGGTGACGCAATCGCTGGGCCGCGTCGAGGTTCAGCATTTGCCGCGCGCCCACGGCCGCAGCAACTACACGCTGCGCCGGCTGGTGCGGCTCTGGCTCAACATGGTGGTCAATTTCTCGGTGATGCCGCTCCGGCTCGCCACCTTCGGCGGCTTCGCGCTGGGATTGATCGGCCTCCTGGGCACGCTCTGGGTGGTGATCGAGGCGCTGTTCGACGAGACGCCCCCCGGCTGGGCCTCGATCTCGGTGGCGGTGCTGCTGCTCTCCGGCGTGCAGCTCAGCATGCTCGGCCTCATCGGCGAATATCTCGGCCGGCTTTACCTCACCGCCAACCGCAAGCCGCAATCCGTGGTCAAGGACGTGACGCAAAGCGCCGCCGCCGAGAAGCTGCGCCAGGGCGACGACCGGCTCGGCACGCTGGCGATGCGGCGCTGATGCCCGCCCTGCTGCCCTATTACGCAGCGCTCGCCGCCGCCGTCGCCTGCGGCGTCGGCGGCCAAGTGCTGCTCAAGACCGGCTCGGTGCGAACCGCCGACCTCATCGGGCAGTTCCTCGATCCCTTCACCCTGCTCGGCCTCGGCGCCTACGGCCTCGCCGCCATTCTCTATATCATCGCGATCAAGAAGATCCCCATCAGCCTCGCCTTCCCCAGCGTCTCCTTCAGCTACGCCGCCGTGGCGCTCATCGCGCATTACGCCTGGGGCGAGGCGCTGGGCCTGGCGCAGCTCGCCGGCATCGCCCTCATCGCCCTGGGGATCGTGCTGCTGCACCAGGTGTGAGACGGACGCCATCCTTTTTCCGGGGAGCGAGCGGCCGCGTCTCGCGCTAAGCTCGCGCGCTGACATCAGGGAGGATGCATCATGATGGAGCGCACCGTCGTCGAAGTCCCCGGCATCTCGGCGAGCATCCGCAAGGCGGGGGTGCCGCTGTCGCCGGTGATCAAGGCCAACGGCTTCGTCTTCGTCTCGGGCATGCCGCCGATCGATCCCAAGACGGGGGCCTTCGCCAAAGGCGACATCGCCAGCCAGACCGAGATCTCGCTCCAGGCGCTGAGGCACGCGCTCGAGGCCGCCGGCTCGTCCATCGACAAGGTGTGCAAGGTGACGGTCTACGCCTCGAACGCGGCACATTTCCGCACCATCAACGAGGTCTATGCCCGCACCTTCGCGCAGGCGGCGCCCGCGCGCACCTTCGTCGCCGTCGGCTCCTGGCCGATGGAATTCGACATCGAGATCGAATGCATCGCGCTCGCCTAGCGGCAAACCGCGAAGCGGGTTCGCCGCTACCAGGTGAACTCGGCGACGTCGACCTGATCGTCCTTGATGGGCCAGGTACGCAGCGCGATATGCTCGCGGTTGAACGCCGCCTGCACCGTCTGCTGCGGCTCGGCCGGGAAGGCCTTCTTGGCCATCGAGACGCTGGGCACCCCTGGCGGGATTCCGGGCGGCAGCGCGCCGTCGAGCAGGATGCGGTCGCGGTCGCGGCCGAAATAGCCGCGCGGACGGCTGACATAGACGACAGCACCCGCCTCGCGGTCGTCCTTCGACAGCAGCTGCGGGCGAAGATCGACGTATCGGCTGGAGCGCGGAAAGGCCGAGCGATAGATATGCGTCACGGCAAAGCCAGGCACCGCCAGGATGAACTCGTAATGCGCCTTGGGCTCGACCTTGACCGGGCCCCATGAGCCGTCCTCGCCGGTGACCTTGCGCAGCAGCGCGTTGCCGATGCGCTCGCCGGTCCTGGTCGAGACCCTATAGACCTCGACCACGGCGTTGGCGACGCCGATATTGGTCGGCGCTCCCGCTTCGAAGGCGCTGACCTTGCCTTCAAGCGACACCACGCGCTCCGGCCTTACCTCGCGCGTCTTGGGCTCGCGTCCGGTAATGAATTTGTACATCTGCGCGAAGGCCTCGCGGCCGAAACCGGTCTCGCGCTGGTCGGCGCGCGGGATCACGACGTTGGCGGCGCCCTTCAGCGCCGGCCCGTCGGCGCCGATCCCGGTGGCGAGGCCGGGCTGGCCGATGTAGCGGCCGTCGGGCTGGGCGTATTTGTCGTTGCCGTCGCTGCGGAGGGTGAGGAAGCGGACGCCCGGCACCACCTCGTCGGGGCCGGCATTGAGGCCGCGCAGGAAAGGCGAGGCGCCGTTGAATTCGCTGCCGACCAGCACCGTGTCGGAGACGACGACGCCGTGGCCGGGGGTCCCGCAGAGGATGGCGATGGCAGTGCGCCCGGCGCCGGCGGCATTCCGAAGGTAGTTGCGCACGATGTTGCCGCCGCGCGACTGCGCGATGAGGATCACCTTGGGCGCGCGGGTGCGCTGCAGCACCGCCGCGACCTCCTCGGCGAGCTGCGCCGTCTGCTCGGCCACGGTGGAATGCCCGGGCTCCGGCGTATCGTAGAGCTTGCCGGCCAGCGGATAACGCAGCTCGACGGCGTCCAGCAGCTCGCTTGGATAGCCGTTCGATTCGAACCGCCAGATCGTCGTCATCCATACCGCCGCTGTGTCGCCATTGCCATGAACGAAGACGATCGGCAGCAACGGCTTGTCGGCCGCGCGCAAAGCGGGGGGCAGCGGCACCAGGGCGGCGAGCAGCACCGCCGCAATCCCGCAGCGGAAGCCGGCGGTCATCACTCCTCCATGTGGTCGCGCTCGCGCAGCAGCGCCATGAACAGCCTGTCCTCGTAAACGCCATTCACCTTGCGCTGACGGCGCAGCACGCCCTCAGGCAGGAAGCCCAGCTTCTCATAGAGCCGCCGCGCGCGCAGATTGCTCATGAAGACGGTAGGCTCGATGCGCTCGACCCCGAAGCGCCAGGCCGCGGCGATCGTCGCGTCGAGCCGCTTGCGGCCGATGCCGCGTCCGCGATAGTCGGCGTGAACGCCGATACCAAGCGTGCCGCAATGGGCGAAGACGGGGCGCGGCACCGGCGTGATGTCGCTCCAGCCGACGGCGCGCGTGCATCGAACGCCGCCTCGAACGGGCAGCCGCGCTCGATCATCTCGGTCCAATAGGCCTGAGATTGCGCGCATGCCGGCGCCTCGAGGAAGGCGAGGTAGCGCGCCTCGCGCGCCACCGCGTCGAGGCAGGCATGGAGGCTCGGTATGTCCTCGATTCGCGCGGGGCGAACGGTAACGGGCGCGGCGTTCATGCCAGCTTTCGCAGCGCCGCGACGACCTCCGCAAGCGCGCCGTCGTCGAGTTCGGGATAAAGCGGCAGGCTCAGGACCTCGCGCGCCGCGCGCTCGCTTTCGCCGAGGCCGGATGGGCCGGTCGCCAAGCGCCCGCGATAGGCGGGCTGCAGATGCACCGGCAGGGGATAATGGATGTTGGTGCCGATACCACGCCGCGCGAGCCGGTCGCGCAAAGCATCCCGCGCGGGCGAGCGGACGACGTATTGGTGGAAGACATGGCTTGCCCCAGCGCGCCGCGCCGGCAGGTCGAGAGCAAGGCCGGCGAGGCCGCGGTCATAAGCGGCGGCGAGCGCCGCGCGGCGCGCGTTGTCGGCATCGAGCCGGCCGAGCTTGACGCGCAGGACCGCCGCCTGCACCTCGTCGAGGCGCGAGTTGGCGCCGGCGATGTCGCTGACATAGCGCTCGCGCCAGCCATACTCGCGCAGCGCCCGAAGCCGCTCGGCAAGCGCCTCGTCTGCGGTCACGACCATGCCGCCATCGCCGAGAGCGCCGAGATTCTTGGTAGGATAAAAGCTGAAGGCCGCGACATCGCCGCGGCTGCCGGCACGGTTCTCGCCCGAGAGCGCGCCATGGCTCTGCGCGCAATCCTCGACGACGCGCGCGCCGTGCCGTCGCGCGAGCGGCAGGATGGCGTCGAGATCGGCCGGCTGGCCGTAGAGGTGCACCGGCACGACCGCGGCGATGCGCCCGGGCGGGGCGGCCAGCGCGCGCTCCAGCTCGGCGGCGTCCATGGTGAAGGTCCGGGGCTCGATATCGATGAGCAGCGGCCGCGCGCCGGCAAGCTCGATCGCCGCCACGCTCGCGACCGCGGTATGCGAGACGGTGACGACGTAATCCGCGGGCTCGACGCCGATCGCCTTCAGCGCCAGCACCAGCGCATCGGTGCCGCTGGCGACGCCGACGCCGTGGCGCACGCCGATATAGGCGGCAAACTCGCGCTCGAGCGCCGCCACCTCCGGCCCGAGGATGTAGTGCCCGCCTTCGAGTACGCGTGCGATCGCCGCGTCGATCTCGGCGCGCTGCGCGAGATACCCCCCCTTGGGATCGGTCTGCGGGATCATAGATACTCGGCGAGATGCACGCGGAAATAGTCGAGCGTGCGGCGGAGCCCGTCCGCCGCCGCGACCTTCGGCCGCCAGCCGGTGGCCTCGCGAAAGCGCGTGTCGTCGGCATAGTAGTTGCCGATGTCGATGCGCTTGCGCTCCGCCGGGAACGCGCGCGTCTCAAAGCCGCCGCCACCATTGGCGGCGACCAGCGCGTCGGCGAGCGCGCCGAGCCGCAGACGATCGCCGCCGATGTTGAACACGGCGCCCTTGGCGGCGGGGCTGAGCGCCGCAAGCAGGAACGCGTCGACGGCGTCGTCGACATAGGTCACATCGCGGAATTGCGTACCGTCCCACACCTCGAAACGCCGGCCCTCGAGCGCCGCGCGCAGCCACGCGCCGATGAAGGTCTGGCGCGCGTCCTTGATGCGCATGCGCGGCCCATAGGTGTTGGTGAGCCTGAGCGCGGCAGCATGGATGCCGTAGGCGTCGTGGAACAGGATGTGATAGGCCTCGCCCGCCATCTTGTTGACGCCGTTGGCGTCGACGGGGCGCAGCGGGTGCTTCTCGTCGACCGGCAGATAGAGCGGGCGGCCGTAGATCTGGCGCGTGCCGGCGTAAACGATACGCGCCTCGGGGCAGACCTCGCGGCAGGCCTCGAGCAAGGTCAGCTGGGCGCGGCAGTTGATTTCGAGATCGGTCTCGGGATCGGCCATCGAGCCCATGTGGCTGGTCTGCGCCGCGAGATTGAAGAGATAGCGGCAGCCGGCGAGCAAGCTGCGCATTGCTCGCGCATCGCGGATATCGGCGATCTCGATGGCGACGCGGTCGCGAACCGGCGCGACGTTGAAGGGATTGCCGCCGGAGTCGGGAAGGAGGCTGTCGACCAGCAGCAGGTCGGCGCCCAGCTCGACCAGTCGCAGCGCCAGGTTCGAGCCGATGAAGCCGAGCCCGCCAGTGATCACCACCCGCGCGCCGGCGAAGGCCGCGTTACGATCGGCGGCGTCAGGCATGACCGGTGCGAGGGCTAACGCTCATGGCGGAGCGATCCTCGCCGACCGTGGCCGCCGGCGCAAGCGCCGCTGAAAACCGTTGCCAGCGCCTAGCGAGCCGTGATTCTGTCGCCGCGATGCGATTCAAATTTTACACGGTTTGCGCCGTCCTGCCGGCGCTGCTCGCCGCCTGCGCCGGAGGGCCGCCGGCCGTGCCGACAGGCCAGGCGGGGGAACTCTGCCTCGCGCGGCTCGACCGGGCAGGGGTGGCCTATGCCGTGGCTGCCATTGCAGCCGGCAGCGATGCCTGCGCCATCGATACGCCGGTGCAGGTCAGAGCCACAGGCATCGCCTGGAACCAGCCGGGGGTGGTGAGCTGCGCCTTCGCGCTCGAACTCGACGCCTTCGCCCGCGAGGATGTGGCGCCGCTGGCGCTGGCGCGCTTGGGCCAGAGCGTGCGGCTGCTGCGCCATCGCGGCACCTTCGCCTGCCGGCGCGAGACCAGCGATGGCAGCCGCTGGAGCCTGCATGCCTCGGGCCGTGCCATCGACATCGCCGGCTTCGAGCTCGCCGACGGCAGCGTGATCACGGTCGAGCGCGACTGGCGCGGCGGCGGTGCCAGGAGCCTGTTCCTGCACGAGCTGGCGCGCCGCGCCTGCCGCCGCTTCAGTGTCGTCCTCACCCCCGACTCGGACCGCGACCACCGCGACCACATCCATCTCGACAGCGGGCCCTGGAAGCTCTGCGGCGCATGACCGGGCATCGCCGCACGTCCCCTCGCCTCCGCCGCACTGCCGTGCCTATGATAGGCAAGTCACAACGCAAACCCGAGGCGAGATGAGCACGATCAGCCTGCAGGACCGCATCAACCGCTACCGCGTCGAGCCCAGCTGGCTCGCGCGGCGGCAGGAGGAGATCATCGATCCCGCCCTGCCGATCTGCGATCCGCATCATCATCTCTGGGATTTTTCCGGCAACCGCTATCTGCTGCCGGAACTGCTGGCGGATGCCGGCAGCGGCCATAACGTCGAGCGCACGGTCTTTATCGAATGCACCGCCTTCTACCGCGCGACCGGCCCGGCCGCGCTGCGCGTCATCGGCGAGACCGAGTTCGTCAACGGCGCGGCGGCGATGGCGGCAAGCGGCCGCTACGGCCCGGTCGCGGCTTGCGACGGCATCGTCGGCTATGCCGATCTCACGCTCGGCGCGGCGGTCGAGCCGGTGATGGCCGCGCATGTCGCCGCCGGCAACGGGCGCTTCCGCGGCATCCGCCACGCCGCGGGCTGGGATGCGAGCGAGGATGTCCAGAACAGCCACACCAAGCCGCCGCCGCAGCTGTTTCGTCGCGCCGATTTCCGCGAGGGCTTCGCCCGGCTGCGCCAATTCGGCCTCAGCTTCGACATTTGGCTCTATCACCCGCAGCTCGCTGATGTCATCGACCTCGCCCGCGCCTTCCCGGAACAACCGATGGTGCTCGACCATGTCGGCGGCCCGCTCGGCATCGGCCCTTATGCCGGGCGGCGCGACGACATCTTTCCCGCCTGGCGCAGCGCCATCCGGGAACTCGCCACCTGCCCCAACCTGCAGGTGAAGCTGGGCGGGCTCGGCATGAAGATCTGCGGCTTCGCGTTTCACGAGCGCGCCGAGCCGCCGGATTCGGCGGAGCTGGCGAAGCTGTGGCGGCCCTATGTCGAGACCTGCATCGAGGCGTTCGGGCCGGCGCGCTGCATGTTCGAGAGCAACTTCCCGGTCGACAAGGTGTCGTGCAGCTATGCCGTGCTGTGGAACGCCTTCAAGCGGCTGGCCGCCGGCGCCTCGGCGGCGGAGAAATCGCTGCTCTTCCGCGACACGGCGATGCGCTTCTATCGGCTCGAGGCGCCGGCGGCATGAACGCCTCCAGCACCGTCGCCTCCACCTGCGACGTCATCCCTGTGCTGGCGCAGCATCGCTTCGATGAGGCGGCGCTCGAGCGCTTCATGACGCGGCACGTCGAGGGCTTCGTTCCGCCGCTGAGGGTGGCGCAATTCCATGGCGGCATGTCCAACCCGACCTTTCTGCTGCAGGACGGCGCCGGGCGGCGCCTGGTGCTGCGCAAGAAGCCGCCGGGGAAGCTGCTGCCCTCGGCACATGCGGTCGAGCGCGAGTTCAAGGTGATCTCGGCGCTGGCGCGGAGCGACGTGCCGGTGGCGCGCGCCTATGTGCTGTGCGAGGACGAAGCGGTGATCGGCCGGGCCTTCTATATCATGGAGCATGTCGAGGGCCGCGTCTTCCGCAACTACGTCCTGCCGGAGACGCCGCCGGCGGAGCGCGCGCAAATCTATGACGCGATGAACGCGGTGCTGGCGCGGCTGCACCGCGTCGATTACGCCGCGCTGGGGCTTGACAATTACGGCAAGCCGGGCGGCTATGCCGAACGCCAGATCAGCCGTTGGTCGCGGCAATACGAGGCGAGCAAGACCGACAAGCTGCCGGCGATGGAGCGGCTGGCGCAGTGGCTGCCCCGGCATATCCCAGCGGCGGGCGAGACGACGATCGTGCACGGCGATTTCCGGCTCGAGAACATGATCTGGCACCCGCGGGAGCCGCGCGTCCTCGCCGTGGTCGATTGGGAGCTTGGAACGCTCGGCCATCCCCTGGCCGATCTCGCCTATAACTGCCTGCCCTGGCACGTGCCGGACCGGCAGCGCGGGAACCTCACCGCACTCGGCGAAGGGCGCGGCATCCCCAGCGAAGCCGCCTATATCGCCGCCTATTGCCGGCGCACCGCGCGCGATGGCATCGTCGATTGGCGCTTCTGGCTTGTGCTGTCGTTGTTCCGCCTCGCCGCGATCTCGCAAGGCGTCTACAAGCGCGGCCTCGACGGCAATGTCAGCTCGCCCGGCGCGCTCGACCGGGCTGCCAAGGCGCGCGAGCTTGCCGAGAAGGCTTGGGCGCTGGTGGAAGCCGCTTGAGCGGTCACTCCTCGATCAGCGGCGCCCAGTGCCCCTGTTCCGCTGGGCCGATCGGCACCGGCGGCGCCGCCTCGGCATAGAGCCGGCGCGCGTCTTCCGGCGGCCCGCGGCGCGTGGCCAGCGCGAGTACGGTGACCTTCCGCTGCACCCGGCCGTGGCGGAGCGTGAGAACGTCGCCGACACGCACGGGGTGGCCGGGCTTCATCACCACCGCGCCGCCAATGGCGACGGCGCCCTCGCCGCAAAGCCGCGCCGCCAGCGAGCGCGTCCTGGCGAAGCGTGCAAACCACAGCCATTTGTCGAGGCGCAGCCCCGTCATCGCGCCAGCCGCAACTCCTTGAGCTTGGCGAAAGGCCCATCGGTGGCTGCCCCCGCCTGATCGCGCCGCCGCCGACCGCGCGCGGCTTGTCCGTGACGCATCTTGCCGGCGCGGTGCGGCTGCGCCTGGAAGCTCACGCCCGCCTCGCTGAACACGGTGCGATAGCCGAGCGCCGCCAGCATCGGCGCCAATTCGTCGAGGCCGGTGCCGCCGAGCTGCGCCAGCGCCGGCGTAGCCGTGAACTTTCCCTGGCGCGCCAGCCGCCGTGTGGCCGCGGCCAGCCGCTCGACGCGGTCGACGCGCAGTACGCGCGGGCCGAGAACGCGCCAACCCATCGCCGCATAAGCCGTCGAAGACACGGCGGGATCGCGCGGCGCGGCGGGAGCCGGGACCGGCGGCGGCGCCTCGCCGCGCCACACCGCCCAGAGCAACGCGCGGAGCGCCGTCGCGCGCGGCTGCAACAGGGCATCGACATAGACCGTCTCGACGCCGAGCCGCACGCCGAGCCGGCCGAGCAACCGGCGGTCGCTCCGAGAGAGTGCCGCGCGCTGGCTCGCGACCGCGGCGGCCGGCAGGCTGCCCAGCGCTTCCGCGAGTTGGAAGACGAGGCCGCGCGCGGCGCCCGAAAGCTCGGCGGCGCGCAGGCGGAACAGCGGCTGCAGCCCGCGCGCGATCGCCGAGCGCAGGAACTCGCCAAGCCGGCGGCGCACGCCGTCGCGCAGCTCGCCCTCGAGGAAATCGCCGGGCAAGGCCTCGATCCGCGGCACAAGCGCGCTGTCGCCGGCGAGGAGGCGGCCGATTGCGCCGCCGCGCCAGGTGATGACGCCGTCCACGCCCAGCGTGAACTCGCCATCTTCGGCCGCAGCGAGCCGCCTGGCGCGCGCGGCGATCTCGCTGCGCAGCACCCGGTTGGCGGCGGCGAGTAGGGTCTTGGCCTCGCTGCCGCCGGCGCCGGGATCGGGCACGAAGCGAAAACCGTCAAGCCGGCCGACATAATGGCCTTCGACCTTGACCTCGCCGCCCTGGCTCACCGAGGCCAGCAGCTCCTTGTCGCCGGCAAGCTGCTTCACCAGGAAGGCGGAGCGCCGGTCGACGAAGCGCTGAGTGATGCGGTCGTGCAAGGCGTCGGAGAGCTTATCCTCGATCGACCGCGCCCGCTCCTGCCATTGCGCGGAATCGGCGAGCCACTCGGGACGGTGCGCGATATAGGTCCAGGTGCGGATATGCGCGATGCGCGTCATCAGCCCGTCGATATCGCCGTCAAGCCGGTCGAGGCGCTGCACCTGCGCCGCCACCCATTCGACCGGCAGGCGCTCCTGCGGACCGGCGAGGTGGCGGTAGATCTGGCCAAGGAACCGCGCATGGGTGTCGCTCATCACCTTGCGGAAATCCGGGATCTGGCAGACCTCCCAGAGCAGGCGCACCGCCGCGGGGTGCCGCGCCAGCGCGGCGATGTCGGCCTGTTTCGCCAGCGTGCGCAGGGCTAGGTGATCCTCCGCCTCGCGCGCCGGCGCCAGCCCCGGCGCCGGCGGACGCTGCTCGAGGCTGCGCAGCAGCGACTCCGGCGAGGCGTAGTCGAGCCGAGCATTGCGCCAGAAGAGGTGCGTCAGCGGGTCGAAGCGATGGTTCTCCACCGCCTCCACCAGCTCCGGCTCCATCGCCCCCAGCTCGGCCGTGGTGCCGAAGGTGCCGTCGCTCATATGCCGTCCGGCGCGGCCGGCGATCTGCGCGATCTCGGCCGGGCCGAGCCGGCGCGGCGAGTGCCCGTCGAACTTGACCAGCCGGGCGAAGGCGACATGATCGAGATCCATGTTGAGCCCCATGCCGATGGCGTCAGTCGCGACCAGGTAGTCGACCTCGCCCGACTGGAACATCGCCACCTGGGCGTTGCGCGCGCGCGGGCTCAGCGCGCCCAGCACCACCGCCGTGCCGCCGCGCCGGCGGCGCATCAGCTCGGCGAGCGCGAAGACATCGGCCACGGCGAAGGCGACCACGGCGCTGCGCGGCGGCAGCCGCGTCACCTTCCTCGGCCCGAGATAGCGCAAGGTGGAAAAGCGCGGGCGGTTGACGAATTCCGCCTCCGGCACCAGGCGGCGCAGCAGCGGCCTGATGGTGTCGGCGCCAAGGAACATGGTCTCGGCCAAGCCGCGCGCCGCGAGCAGGCGATGGGTAAAGACGTGGCCGCGCTCGGCATCGCCGCAGAGCTGGATTTCGTCGACGGCGAGGAATTCGACAGCGCGGTCGAGCGGCATGGATTCGACGGTGCAGACGAAATAGGCCGGGTTGGGCGGGACGATTTTCTCCTCGCCGGTGATCAGCGCAACGGCGCGGGCGCCCTTGATCCGCACCACCCGGTCGAAATTCTCGCGCGCGAGCAGGCGCAGCGGGAAGCCGATCATGCCGGTTGCGTGACCGAGCATGCGTTCTATGGCTAGGTGAGTCTTGCCCGTATTGGTGGGGCCGAGAACGGCGAGAACCCGGGGCGCGGAAACCAAGAGGCCCATAGACCCCAGAATTAGGGGTGGGAAGGCGAAACGCAAGCCGAAACGCCGATCCCCGGCCCTTCCGTCCGAACGCGCCGGCCTTGGCGCGCTATCCGATTGGCGCCGGGGGGAATACCTTTTATCCAGGCCGCCCATGACCTGGCTCTGGATCCCGCTCACCATCGCCGCCGCCTTTCTGCAGAACCTGCGCACGGTGCTGCAGAAGCAGCTGCGCGCCAGCCTCAGCACCAACGCCGCGACCTTCACCCGCTTCGCCTTTGGCTCGCCGCTGGTGATCCTCTACACAATGGCGCTGCATGGACTTGCCGGTCTCGCCTGGCCCGCGCCCAATCTCGCCTTTGTCGGCTGGGTGATCCTGGGCGGGCTGACGCAGATCGTCGCCACTGCCTGCCTCATCCATCTCTTCAGCTTCCGCAATTTCGCCGTCGGCGTCGCCTATTCCAAGACCGAGGTGATTCAAGCGGCGATCTTTGGTCTGCTCTTCCTTGGCGACCGCGTCACGTCCTGGGGTGCCGTGGCGATCGCGATCGGCACGCTCGGCGTCGTGCTGATCTCGCTCAGCGGCGGCGGGTTTCGGGCGCTGCTTCTCGGCTGGGGCGAGCGGCCGGCACTGATCGGCCTCGCCTCGGGCGGGCTGTTCGGCATCGCCGCCGTCGCCTTCCGCGCCGCGGCGCTGTCGCTCGGCGAGAACGGCTTCGTCATGCCGGCGGCCTTCACGCTGCTTTGCGCGAACCTGCTGCAGACGGCGGTGATGGCGGTCTATCTCGCGCTGTGCGAGCCGGACCAGCTCGGCAAGCTTATCGGCGCTTGGCGGCTCTCGGCGCTGGCCGGCGCGGTCGGCATCTTCGCCTCGGCGCTCTGGTTCATGGCGATGACCATCCAGCTCGTCGCCTATGTCCGCACGCTCAGCCTGATCGAGCTGGTCTTCACCTTCCTCTTCTCCTGGCTTTACTTCAAGGAGCGGCCGCGCCCGCGCGAGCTCGCGGGCATCGCGCTGCTGGTCATCGGCATCGGGATGACGCTCAATCTGCGTTAGGGGCGCGGGCCGGCCGCACCGGCTCGGCGGTGATGTGGCTGCGGAAGGTCAGGGGATCGCCGACCATTGCCATCGGCTCGAGCGAGCCGCCGGTGCCGCGTAGCAGCACCGTACCGTAACCGAAGACGCGGCCGAGCAGCGACTGGTCGACATCGACGCTTTCCACTTTGGAGCGGTTCATCTCGATGGTGTGGCGCGCGATGATGCCGCGCTTGAAGACGACGCGCTGGTCGGTGACCGCAAGCTCGGTGCTGGCGCGGCGCAGCGCCGCGGCGAGGATGAAAAAAAGGCCGAGGAGCACCAGCAGGGCCGCCATGATCTGCAGCAGCGGCGCCGCGTCGGAGGGGGCATAGACCGCGGCGACGGCAAGCGCCACGGCGATCAGGAAAACGAAGATCGCCCGGCCATAGACCAGCCAGTGGAGCCCGGTCTCGTAGACCACCTGTTCGCCCGGCAATAGGACCTTCCGGACATAGCTCATGGCAGGGTCGTCCTTCCGGTTTCAGGCCATTCTTACACCGGTCGGCGCCGTCCTGTCCCCCTTGCAAGCGGCATCCGGCTTGCATATCTCTGCGCCAGCCCGACCAACCCCAGCGCCGAGACATGCCGCAAGAGAAAAGAAGCTTTCAGGCGGAAGTCAGCCGCCTCCTCGACATCGTTGCGCATTCGCTTTATAGCGAGAAGCAGATCTTTCTGCGCGAGCTCATCTCCAATGCGTCGGACGCCTGCGACCGAGTGCGCTATCTGGCGCTGACCGAGCCCGGGCTCATCGCCGATGCGCCGGATCTCAAGGTCGTGCTGACGCCGGACAAGGCGCAGCGCAGCCTCACCATCGCCGATAACGGCATCGGCATGAACCATGACGAGCTGGTGGAGAATCTCGGCACCATCGCGCGCTCCGGCACCGCCCATTTCATGCAGCAGCTGTCGGGCGACCAGCGCAAGGACATGTCACTGATCGGCCAGTTCGGCGTCGGCTTCTATTCCGCCTTCATGGTCGCCGACAAGGTCGAGGTGGTCTCGCGCAAGGCGGGCGAGAGCCAGGCTTGGCGCTGGACGTCGGACGGCAAAGGCGAATTCACCGTCGAGCCCGCCGAGGCGCCGGGCCGCGGCACCACCATCACGCTGCACCTTCAGGCGGAGGCGGCGGAGTATCTCGAGCCGGTGCGTCTCAGGCAGATCGTCAAGACCTATTCCGACCATATCGGCTTGCCGATCCTGCTCGCGGCCGAGGGCAAGGAGGAGACGATCAACACCGCGGCGGCGCTGTGGACCCGGCCCAAAGCGGAGATCGCCGCCGAGCAGTATCGCGAATTCTACCATCACGTCGCGCACGCTTTCGACGAGCCGTGGCTGACGCTGCACAACAAGGCCGAGGGCACGCTCGAATACACCAGCCTGCTGTTCATCCCCGCGACGAAGCCGTTCGACCTGTTCGATCCCGTGCGCAAGTCGCGGGTCAAGCTCTATGTCCGGCGCGTCTTCATCACCGATGACTGTCCGGAGCTGCTGCCCGCCTATCTGCGCTTCCTGCGCGGCATCGTCGACAGCGAGGATTTGCCGCTCAACATCAGCCGCGAGATGCTGCAGAACAATCCGATGCTCGCCAAGATGCGCGGCCAGATCACCAGGCGCGTGCTGGGCGAGCTCGCCAAAAAGGCAAAGGATGCGCCGGAGGACTACGCCAAATTCTGGGAGAATTTCGGCGCGGTGCTGAAGGAAGGGCTTTACGAGGATCACGAACATCGCGACCAGCTGCTGCCCGTGATGCGCTTCCGCAGCACGGCGGGCGACGGGCTGGTCTCGCTCGAGGAGTATGTCGGCCGGATGAAGCCGGGACAGGAGGCGATCTACACCATCACCGGCGACGATCTCGACCTCCTGCGCAAGAGCCCGCAGCTCGAGGG
>JASHRZ010000318.1 GCA_030037055.1 Alphaproteobacteria bacterium | reverse complement strand
GGAATGCCGACGACCGCCGCGTCCATCACCGCGGGATGGCTGTAGAGAGCGTCCTCGACCTCGACGCAATAGACGTTCTCGCCGCCGCGGATCAGCATGTCCT
Organism: Alphaproteobacteria bacterium; assembly: GCA_030037055.1. Taxonomy (GTDB): domain Bacteria; phylum Pseudomonadota; class Alphaproteobacteria; order ATCC43930; family CGMCC-115725; genus DAHUYF01. The sequence goes on along the minus strand of JASHRZ010000318.1, from coordinate 3,955 downwards.
TGACGCGGTCCAGAATATAGAGGAAGCCCTCCCTATCAATCCGCACGAGATCGCCGGTATGGAGCCAGCCCTCGCTGAAGCTCGCGGCGGTGGCGTCGGGATTGTTCCAATAGCCCTTCACTACATTTGGCCCTTTGACCCAGAGCTCGCCGATCTCGCCCGGCGCAACGTCCCGGCCGGCGGGGTCGATGACGCGCACGTCGCAGACGGGAATGAGCAAGCCGGCGCTGTCGGGCTTGCGCTGGTAATCTTCGGCCGCGTTCTGCGAGGTCACCGAGGAAGTCTCGGTGAGGCCGTAGCCGTTGCCCGGCATCGCCTTGGGGAATTTCTCCTTGATGCGCGCCACCAGCTCCGGCGCCGCCGGCGCGCCGCCATAGCTGATGCTCTCGATGCTTGAGAGGTCATAGCGGCCGAAGGTGGGATGCTCCAGCACCTGCCAGGCCATCGACGGCACGCCCCCGAAGCTGTTGATGCGCTCGCGCTCGATGAGCTGCATCGCGCGTTCGGGCTCCCAGCGATGCATCAGCACCAGCTTGTTGCCGGCGTAGAGGCTGGCGCAAAGCACGGAGTGGCAGCCCGTGGCGTGAAAGAACGGCACCGACAGCAATGTCGCGGTCTTGGGCGCGGTGCCGGGCGCCGGCAAGGGCTCGCCCCGGCGCAGCAGCGCGCGCGCCCGCGCATAGCCGATGCTGAGCAGATTGCCGCAGATGTTGCGATGCGTGCCGAGCGCTCCCTTGGGCTTTCCCGTCGTTCCCGAGGTATAGAAGATCGTCGCGTCGTCCTCGGGATCGATCGCAACCTCCGGCAGCGCGCCGTCATCGCCGAGCATGTCGTCGAAGGGAAGCGATCCTTCCGGCAGCGCGCTTCCCGCGCGCGCCACCAGCACCGTTTCGAGCGGCAGGCTCGAGCGATGCGGCAGCACCCGCAGGGCGCGCTCGGCATCGGCGATGAGCAGGCATGCGCCGCTGTCGGCGAGGCAGTAACGCAGCTCCGGTCCCATCATCCAGGCATTGAGCGGCACGACGATGGCGCCGATCGCCGCCGCCGCCCAGAAAGCGAGCGACCATTCCGGAAAATTGCGCATGGCGATGGCGACGCGGTCGCCCTTCCGGATGCCGAAGCGCCCGGCGAGCGCCCGCGCCAGCGGCGCGACGCGCCGGTAATGCTCGTCATAGCTGAGCCGCTCCTCCTCATAGACCAGGAAGGGCAGCGCGCCATGGGCGCGGCTTCCTTCGAGCACGGCGCGCAGCGAGGGCGGCGCGTTCTTCCACACCCGCGTCGGAACGCCGCGGATAATCACCTCTTCCATCGCGAAAGGCGCGTCCGACGCGGTCAGCGCCGCGACCGCCGCCTCGATCGACAATCCCGCCACGGTTCCATCCTGCTTTCCTCAATGCCCGTTTCGCGGACGGGCCGCGCGCCGAGCCTAGAGGACGAAGCCCGGCCCCGCCAATTATTCCACACCATGATGTGAAACGAGCTTATCGCCGCGATGCGACAATGCGCGGGCAGGTTCCTGATGCCGGAGGTGCCGGCACGATCTTCTCTTTTTGATTGTATCATTCGCGGAAATCTTCCACTCATTGATCCAGGTCAAAGCGCGCGCCGGTCCCGCCCTGATAAGGTTGTGTTCGTACCTCTCCTGTTAAGGTACCCACTTGACGCCGCATCCCCTCGCTGGCGTCGCGGGGCGTCCGGCTTCGGCCGGACGCTCCGGATTTGTCCGCGCGCGCCGGCGCTTCTGGCCGCCGCCGCCGCTTGTCGCTATTCTCGGGGCAAGACCCCAGGGCGGAGATTCCCATGACCGAAGCGTTCATCTATGACGCCGTGCGCACGCCGCGCGGCCGCGGCAAGGCGTCGGGCGCGCTGCACAGCGTTACGCCGATAGCGCTCGCCGTCACCGCGCTCAAGGCGATGCGCGACCGCAATGCGCTCGACACCGCTGCGGTCGACGACGTCGTGCTCGGCTGCGTCGAGCCGGTGGCCGAGCAGGGGGCCGACATGGCTCGCCTCGCCGTGCTCGAGGCGGGCTATGCCGAGACCACCGCCGGCGTGCAGATCAACCGTTTCTGCGCCAGCGGGCTCGAAGCCTGCAACATGGCGGCGGCGCAGGTCATGGCCGGGCAGAGCGAAATGGCGATCGGCGGCGGCGTCGAAAGCATGAGCCGCGTGCCCATGGGCTCTTCAGGCGGTGCCTGGGCGATGGACCCGCAAGTGGCGTTCCACACCTACTTTGTGCCGCAAGGCGTCTCGGCCGATCTCGTCGCCACCAAATACGGCATGAGCCGCGCCGATGTCGACGCCTATGCCGTGGAAAGCCAGCGCCGGGCCGCGCGCGCCTGGGCGGAGGGCCGCTTCGCTCGTTCAGTGGTGCCGGTAACCGACATCAACGGCCTTACGGTGCTCGAGCGCGACGAGCACATCCGCGCCGACACGACCATGCAGTCGCTGGCAGCGCTCGAGCCGTCCTTCGTCAAGACCGGCGAGAGCCTCGGCTTCGACGCTGTCGCCATCCAGCGCTATCCCGAGATCGAGCGCATCAACCACGTCCATCACGCCGGCAACTCCTCGGGCATCGTCGATGGCGCGGCGGCGGTGCTGATCGGCAACCGCGAGATCGGCGACAAGCTCGGCCTCAAGCCGCGCGCGCGCGTGCGCGCCTTCGCCTCGATCGGCTCCGAGCCCACCATCATGCTTACTGGCCCGTCCTTTGCCGCGCAGAAGGCGCTGAAGCGCGCCGGCATGGCCGCCTCCGACATCGATCTCTACGAGCTCAACGAGGCCTTCGCCGCGGTGGTGCTGCGTTTCATGCAGGTGCTCGGCATCGACCACGGCGAGATCAACGTCAATGGCGGCGCCATCGCCATGGGGCATCCGCTGGGCGCCACCGGCGCGATGATCCTCGGCACGCTGCTCGATGAGCTCGAGCGCACCGGCAAGGCCACCGGCCTTGCCGCGCTCTGCGTCGGCGCCGGCATGGGCACCGCGACCATCATCGAGCGCGTCTAGCAGGCTGCTGAAAAACGTTTTGGAAGACTCTCGATGCGTAACATAGATTCGAAATCGCGATCAACGGCGCACAAAAGAATCAACCGAGCGTCTCTTGGAATTCGAATGTTGCGCATCGGTCACGCCTTTTTCAGTTTTTCAGCAACCTGCTAGGAGGCTCGCCATGATCGATTACGAAGCGGGCGCCGACGGCGTCGCCGTCATCGCCTGGAACATGGTCGAGCGCTCGATGAACGTGCTCAACGACGCCTCGATCGCGCGCTTTGCCGAGGCGGTGGCGGCGGCGATCAAGGACGCCGACGTCAAAGGCGTCATCGTCACCTCGAAGAAGCGCGATTTCCTCGCCGGCGCCGATCTGACGCAGCTCAGGCAATCGGCCGACGCCGCGAGCCTCACGGCCTTCAGCGCACGCTTCCACGCCTTGATGCGTGCCATCGAGAAGAGCGGCAAGCCGTTCTGCGCCGCGATCAACGGCATGGCGCTGGGCGGAGGCTACGAGATCGCGCTCGCCTGTCACCGCCGCATCGCGGCCGACGATCCTCGCATCCGCATCGGCCTGCCGGAAGTGACCATCGGCCTGTTGCCGGGCGGCGGCGGAACGCAGCGCCTGCCGCGCCTGATCGGCATTCGCGCCGCCTTGCCGCTGCTGCTCGAGGGCCGCAAGCTCGACCCGGCGAAGGCGCTGGCCGCCGGCCTCGTCGACCAGGTCGTGCCCGCCGGCCAATTGCTGGCGGCGGCGCGAGCCTGGCTCCTGACCGAGGGGCCGCAGAATGCGGTGCAGCCTTGGGACCGCAAGGGATTCAAGATCCCCGATGGCGGAGTCTTCTCGCCCAAGGGACAGGAGACCTTCGTCGCGGGCAACGCGCTGCTGCACGAAAAGACCTGGGGCAACTACCCGGCGCCGCGCAACATCGCTTCTTGCGTCTATGAAGGGCTGATCACCGAT
>JASHRZ010000317.1 GCA_030037055.1 Alphaproteobacteria bacterium | reverse complement strand
CTCGCCGCCGCTTCGGCCGGAGCCGCGCCAATGCAAAAAAAGCATCGCCAAGCCCGGACAAAACATCGCCTATTAAATTTTGGTCAGAATAAATCGGTGCTAGTCTCGGCTACTGCGAGAGGCCGCCGGGGCAATTCATTCGACGATCGCCAAGAATGACGGCGCGGTTGCGGGTGAACACGATGACGGTGCGCCACTAGGTACAAGTGATGACGACACTGTCATCGACCAAAGTAGCGACGCGGTCGCCATCTTCCGCGACGCCGCCATGGATTGACCCGGACTAAATCGCATTTTACCGGCGCGTGGTATAACTCGCGCGGCACGTCGCTCCGTCCGCGCGATGCATTCACCACATGCAGCCTAAGCGCTCATCGACGCCGCCTTCGCGCCGAAGGCCATCGCGCGTCATAGAAAGAGCGATGTGAAGAAAGGAAGGGAGAGATGCTGCACGCTGTTTTGGAACCTCGCCTGGGACGCACGGTGCTTGCGCTGTGCACGCTCGTTCTGCTCGCCGCCTGCGCATCAACGCCGGAATACGGCCCCAGCACGCCGCGCAACGGCGCGGGCCAGCCGGTCAATCCGACGTTCGGGACGCCGCTGCCCGGCGACGCACCCATAAACGGCTGAACCGGACGGCGCTGTCCCTCCGCGGTCGCCGGAAGCAGCCGGCCGACAGTGCCTTGGTGCTCATGCCGTCATTTGGCGGCGGCGGATCCGGCCGTGCTGGAAGGTGGCGGCGTGGAGGGCAGGTAGATATTGGTCCAACCCGTCTCTTTGGCGGCGTCGGTCGAGACGACCTCCGTGCGCGAAGGACCGTCTCGATGCAGGATCTGGATGGCGGTCTGTTTCCTGACGACGCGGCAATCCGGCACCGCTGCAGCATCGCCGGCCAATTTCATCTGATACCGCACGAGATCCTCGCGCGACTTGCATAGGATCGCGCCGACATCGAGCCGCGGCCATGGCTCCGGCACGATCGGCACTGGGTCCGGTTTGCCGGTTTTTTGCGGCGCCTGCTGGTCGTTGCCTTGCCGGTCGCCGCGCCCGCCGCCCAGCTGCGCGCCGGCAGGCAAAGCGGCGCCGAAAAGCAACACCAGCGCCAGCGCAAGCCCGCCCCACGCGCGGGGCCGCGCTGCGAAGTTGCCGAACGGCCGGCCTAGCTTGACGTGGTCCATCGATCCTGCGCGACGCGCTTGCGCCTCCTTGTGTGTCGCGATGCTAGCTCTCCGGCGGCCGCTCCTGCAACGGCCGGCCACTGCGGGCTCTCGGGCCAGAGAGGGCGCGACGATCGGGACAATGGCGAGAACGACGCTTGGCGCTGGCAGTCGGTCAAGCGCGCGATCGCTCACAAGGAGCGCAGCGCGGCGCCGGGTTGAAGACGGCCCGCCCCCTTTCCCGCGACCGTCATGAGCGGCGGCGCCAGGAACGGCGCGAGCGCGACGCGCTGCTCCGGCGCGAAACAGCCGAGGCGGTCGAGCACCGAGGCCATGGCGAGCTCCGCCGCGCGGCCGCCGCCGTCATCGATCTTGAGCGCGACGCCGAGCCCCTGCGCGGGCAGCGCCGCGCAGAACACGCCTTCGGCGCCAGGCTTGAGGCGCACCGAGGCCGCTGCGGCGGTCATCACCGCCGTCGTCATGCGGCCGGTGCCGTCGACCATGAGCGACGAAGCGGCCATGGCATCGAGCAGGCGCTTCGCCGCCGCGCGACGACGCTCGCCGAGATGCGCGGGATCGGCGAGCCGCGCCATTGCCGCCGCCAGCGCGCCGAGCGGCAGGGCGATGACCGGGATGCCGCAGCCGTCGCGCCCGCGCGGGGCGCGCGAAAGGTCGAGACCTGCCATCTCGCCGACGGTGCGCGCGACGCGCTGCTGCACCGGATGGTCGGGCTCGATATATCCGCGGGTCGGCTCGCCGAGCCATACGGCCGTGGCGAGAAAGCCGGCATGCTTGCCCGAGCAGTTGTTGTGGAGCTGCGAGGGCGTGCCGCCGGCGCGCAACAGCGCCTCAAAGGAAGGCTCGTGCCGCGGCGGATGAACGCCGCATTCGAGATCCGCCTCGCCGAGGCCGATCCGGGCAAGCCACGCCGCCACCGCCGCGACATGAAAGGGCTCGCCGCGATGGGAGGCGCAGGCCAAGGCCAATTCCTGCTCGCCGAGGCCGAAGCCGTCGGCCGCGCCGGTCTCGATCAGCGGCAAGGCCTGGATCGGCTTGAGCGCCGAACGCGGATAGACGAGCCGATCCACATCGCCCAAGGAGCGCACGATCCTGCCAGCCGCATCGGCGATGGCGACCGCGCCGCGGTGAAAGCTCTCGACCATGTCGCCGCGGACAATCTCGACGAGGACGGGCGAGGCTTCGTCGTGCTGAGCGGTCGCTGCGGGCATGAGGCGCGGATCCTGCAGGAGATGGGAGCTTCCGGGACATCATACAGGCTCGGCGCCGGCGGCACGAAACGACGATGGGAACGCCACGCATCTTCCTCGCCCTGTCCGTCAGCGGCCACGGAGCGAAGAGCAGCACCTAAAGCCTGGAACCAGAAATGCAAGAAACGGCGCGCGAATTCGCCGACCCCGACCTCTCCCGGACGAGAAGAGTCTTGCGCGTGCGAGGTCATCGATCCAAGCGAATGATCGAAGCGTATGAACAGGCGCGTCAGCAGACAGAGGTAGCGGCCGCAAAGCCGTCGCTCGCGATTGCTGTTTGCGGGTACTCGCCCGATCGCGACCCGTTCACGATGTGCCGCCGACCGGTGGCACTGTCGTTGTTTCGTCGCAGCGATGCTGTATCATCCGATAAGGCGCAAACCCCGAGAGGGTGGCCGTGTCCAAGATTGCGCAGTGGCTGGGATCGCTCGGCATGTCCGAGTACGCCCAACGCTTTTCTGAGAATGGCATCGACATCGCGGCCCTCAGCCGGATGACGGATCGGGACCTCAAGAACATCGGCGTCTTGCCGGGGCATCGGCGGCGGATGCTGGCCGCGATCGAGCCGCGCCCGCGGAACGACGCCGAGCGCCGCCCGCTCACGGTAATGCTCTGCGATTTCGCGGACTCCGCGGCGCTGTCGGGCAGACTCGATCCCGAGGACCTGCTGGGCATCATCGCCGCCTATCACCGCTGCTGCACCGAACTGGTCGAGCGCCATGGCGGTTTCGTCGCCAATTACATGGGCGACGGCGTGCTGGCCTGTTTCGGCTACCCTCGGGCGGACGAGCACGATGCCGAGCGCGCCGTCCGAGCGGGGCTTGCGCTCGCCGAGGCCGTGCCGAAGCTCGCGACCGCAGCCGGCGCTCCCTTGCAAGTGCGGGTCGGCATCGCCACTGGGCTGGTCGTGGTCGGCCACCTCGTCGGCGCGGGCG
>JASHRZ010000024.1 GCA_030037055.1 Alphaproteobacteria bacterium | reverse complement strand
TTCTCGCTCGAGATGTGGCTCGCCATGCATGAAGATCTCCGCGCCAGCCGGCGCGTGCGGCTGCTCTTCGATCACCTCGCCGCGACGCTCGCCGATTACGCGCGGCTCACAGCGCCAGCATCAGTGTGACGCCGATGCCGACGATCGCCGCCGCGCCGATCGGCAGCAGCCGCTGGCCGATCCGGCTTTCCGCGGCGATCCCGAGCGCGACGCCGGCGAGCTGCAGCGCACCGGTGGCGCAGAGAAAGCCCATTGCGTCAATCGGCCTCGCGCTCCCCGGCATCTCGGCGCCATGGGCGTAGCCGTGGACGAGGCCCTACACGCTGACCACCGCCAGCCGCGGCCGCGCCCAGCACGGCGACGCAGACGGCGATGCCGTCCTCGCTGCAAGCTTACCCCGGCAGCGCCAGCGCCGCCCCAAGCTCATCAGCGCGGCGAAAAAGCCGAGCAGCAGCCACCGCGCGCCGGCCGTTCCGCGCTGCCCACAATCCTACGGCGATCATCGCCGCGACATGGTCGATCCCGCTGAAGGGATGAGCGAACCCATCGCTCCAGCCGCCGGCGCCGTGATGGCCCCAGGCCGGCACCGGTGCGAGCGCATAGAGCCCGGCCCAGGCGATGACGCCGAACAGGCCAGCACGACATGTCCGACCCGGCTCGACCGCAATGCCGTCTCCCGCGCACCGCACCCCGCTCGGCGCGAAGCAAGATCGGGGCTAGGGTGCAAGCGCCGGGATGGGCCGGTTTTCCATGGCCGCCCGCCAATTGCGAGATCAGGCTGCGCGCGAATTGGGCAGGTTCGCGTCGAAAACAGTCACTCGCGGCGACGGGGCTTCTAACGCCGGGCGAGGAAGGTGGCCGCGAGAAACATGGCAAAGAGCAGGGCAAAGGCCGCCGGCAGGCCTTGCGGGTTCCACAGGTCCATGGCGAGGCCGCCGAGGCTCGGACCCAGCAGCGAGCCCAGGCCATAGGCGATAATGAGCGCGGCGTTGGCGCTCACCAGCTCGGTGCCGCGGAACCGTGCCCCGGCCATCGCCAGCGTCACCGGATAGATCCCGGCGGCGAGCCCGCCCCACAGCGGCACCGCGGCGAAGGTCGCAAGGCTGCCGGCGCGGGCGGCCAGCGGCAGAAGCGCCGCGCCGGCAAGTCCGGCGAGCGCGCACAGCCGCAGCACGCCGAGCCGCGCCATCTTGTCGGACAGGAAGCCGATCGGCAGTTGCAGCGCCGTCGAGCCCATGCCGATCGCGGTGAGCAGCGCCGCCGCCGCGGCCGGCGCAAGCCCGATGCGCACGCCCCAGATCGGCAGTAGCGCCAGCGTCGTCGCCTCGAAGAATCCGTAGAGCCCTCCGGCCAGCACGATGAACGGCGCCTGGGCGAAAATGGCGAGCACGCTGCCGGGAGGTTCGCGTCCGAGGCTGCGGGCGAGGCCACCGACGCCGATCAGCGGCAGCATCGCCAGCGCGGTGACCCCGGCGCCGGCGAGGAAGGGCAGCCAACCCGCGATTCCGGTGAAGGTCAGCAGCAGCGGCCCCAGCGCGAAGCCGGCGGAAAGCGCCGCGATGTAGAAGCCGACGACGCGGCCGCGGCTCGCATCGCCCGCCAGCAGATTGATCCACGCCTCGGCCGCCGTGAAAACGCTCGAGCCGACCATGCCCAGCAGCAGGCGCAGCGCGAACCAGGTCCAGAGCCCCTCGAACGGCTTCATCGCCAGGAAGAAAACGACGTCCAGGCCGAGGCAGGCGAGGAGAAAGGTGCGGATGCCGAAGCGCCGCACCAGCGGCGGCGTCCAGAGCGGGCCGAGGATGACGCCCAAATAGGCCGCCGCAGCGTTGAGACCGGTCAGGCTCGTCGCGGTGCCGCGCTCTTCGAGCAGCAGCGAGAACAACGGCGCGCCGAAGCCTACGCCGGCGCCGAAGACCGCCGTCGCTGCGATCGCCGCCGCGAGGCTCCAATGCCGTTGCGCCGTGCTCAGCCGCGGCGCCGGCTCGAGCTCGGCCATCTCGCTCTCCCCTGAGGGGCCGCTGGCGCGCCGCGGAGCGCCTCGGCTATGCTCGCGCGAGAGAAGCAGAATCGCAGGAGGAAAGCCATGGCCGAGCCCGCCGCGCTCTACGCTGTCCGGGACCGCCTCGCCATCGTCACCTTCAACCGGCCCGACCGGCTCAACGCTTTCAACGCCGAGATGGAGACGGGGCTGCGTGAGGCTATGGCGCAAGCGGCGCGCGATCCCTCGGTGCGCGTCATCGTCCTCACCGGCGCCGGACGCGGCTTCTGCGCCGGCGCCGATATGGAGCGGCTCTCCGGCGCCGCCGGCTCGCGCGGCGCGACGATCCCGCGCGAGGCGCCGCCGCCGCTCGATCTCGGCGGTCCCGTGCACGCCGACTTCCGGCATCGCTACAGCTATTTGCCCGCCATCCCCAAGCCGGTCATCGCCGCCGTCAACGGCCCGGTGGCGGGGCTCGGCTTCGTCTTCGCCTGCTATTGCGATCTGCGCTTTGCCGGCAGCGAGGCGATCTTCACCACCGCCTTCTCGCGCCGCGGCCTCATCGCCGAATACGGCCTCGCCTGGCTGCTGCCGCGGCTGGTGGGGCCGGGCAACGCGGCCGACCTGCTGTTCTCGGCGCGCCGCGTCGGCGCCGAGGAGGCCGAGCGCATCGGCCTCGTCAGCCGCGTCTTCCCCCAGGCCGAGTTCCTGCCGCGCGTGGTGGATTACGCCGGCGAGCTCGCCGCCGCCGTGTCGCCGCGCTCGATGCGCGTGATGAAGCGGCAGCTCTGGGAAGGCCTGCTGAGCGGCCTGGGCGCTTCGGTCGAGCTTGCCAATGAGGAGATGCGCGCAAGCTTCCTCAGCGAGGACTTCAAGGAAGGCGTCGCGCATTTCATTGAGAAGCGCCCGGCAAGATTCACCGGACGATAGGATCGGCGGCTGCATCGGTGCCGGTGCCGCCTTCGACATGCGCACGCCGCGCGCAAGGATGAGGAAGATGGTCGATGGCACAGAGACGATCGCCTCATCCTAAGCCCTAGCGTGCTGTCGAAGGACGCGTTGCGCATTTCCAGCAGCAACGCCGCGTAACGGTCATGTAGCAATCGCCTGCGCCTCCCGGAAGCCTGCCGTCAGGCTGCAGCGCTTCAGCACGTCCCGGTCCTCGCGCGGCAGGCGCCGGCGGAGCGCAAAGCGGCGCCAGCGTCCGGCGATCGCCGCCGGCGCGATGGCGGGGTCGAGCGGCGCGAGCTGCACCACGTTCTCGCGCCGCGCGCGGGGGCCCATGAAGATGGAGCGGCCGACCGCCGTCTCGATCGCCGCCGCCTCGGCGCGTGCCGCCGCGTCGTCGACGAAGGCTGCCCAGTTGACGGCAACGCAGCCGCCGGGCGCCAGCGCCGCCGCGCAATCGCGCCAGAAGCCGGGCTCGACCCTCGCCATGCCGCGCCCGTCATAGAGATCGGCGAGGATCGCATCATAGGCGCCGTCGGCGTCGGCGACGAATTCCTGCGCATCGGCCTCCACCACCGGCGCGGTGATGTGGAAGAAACGCCGAGCAAGCGCGATCACCGCCGGGTCGCGCTCGATCACGGTGACCGCGCAGTCCGGCAGATAGGCCTGAAAATGGCGCAGCATGGCGCCGCCGCCGAGCCCCAGCAGCAGCGCGCGGCGCGGCCGCGCGGCCAGCGCCAGCGCGATCAGCATCAGCCGCTCGTAGACGAAGACCAGCCGCTCGGGATGCAGCAGGTCCATACCGGACTGCTCGGTGAGCTCGCCATTGGCGCCGATGGCGCCGAGGATGCGGGTGAGGCGCGCGGCCTCGGTCACATCGACGACAAACAGCGAGCCGCCGAAGCGCGGCGTGCGCCGCACCTGCTGAATGCAGCAGCTCGGCCCGTACTGCTCGAGGATGCGCTGGCGCAGCACAAGCGCTAGCGCGCCGCGGCGCCGTGGCGGACGAGCGAGCGGCGGCCGCGGTGCCAATAGAGCGGCGGGCTCGCTGGCGCGGCGCCGCGCCAGGCCTCGACGGCGCAGCGCAGCATGAATTTGGTGACGTTCTGCATCATCGCCGGCGGCTCATCCTCGATCGGATGCCACAGGAGATCGTCGAGCTCTTCGCAGGGCATGAGCTTGCCCGCGGCGTGGCGAGCGTCGGCAAGGAAGAAGCGCGCATGGAAGCGGATCGGCGAGGCGGTCGGCGTGATGGCGCGGCCGACCAGCCGCAGCAGTGCCGGCGCGGGAGCGAGCCCCTCGGCGCGGTAGGCTTCCTCGATCGGCGTCAGCGCTCCGCGCGCCCGCTCCGCGCTCCGCTGCGTTTCGCCGAGCACGAGTCCGGTCTCCTCGAAGGTCTCGCGCAGCGCCGCGCGCTTCAAGGCGAGAAAGGCCAGTGCGGGATCGCCGCGCTCGCCCGCCCAGCACCGCGCATCCTCGGGGATGACCCGCCCGCCGGGAAAGACGTAGCGCCCCGGCATGAAGCGCGCGCCTTTGCCGCGCCGGCCGAGCAGCACCTCGAGCCGCGATCCGCGCTCGCGTAGCAGGATGAGGCTTGCTGCGTCGCGCGGCCGGACCGGCTTCTTCTCCATGCGCATTCCTCACCCGATCAGACGCGCACGACCTTGCCGGGGTTCAGGATGTTGTCGGGGTCGAGCGCCTGCTTGATCCGGCGCATGACGCTCAGCGCCTCGCCATGCTCGGCGATGAGGAAATCCATTTTGCCGTAGCCCACGCCATGCTCGCCGGTGCAGGTGCCGTCCATGGCGATGGCGCGCTGCACGAGCCGGTCGTTGATCCGGCTCGCCTCGGCGATCTCCTCGCGCTGCGCCGGGTCGACCAGGAGGCCGACGTGGAAATTGCCGTCGCCGACATGGCCGAGCATGGCGCCAGTGAGGCTCGAGCGGTCGAGATCGGCGCGGGTCTCGGCGATGCATTCGGCGAGCCGCGAGATCGGCACGCAGACATCGGTGGCCCAGACGCGCGCTCCGGGACGGGTCGCCATCGCGGCGTAATGGGCCGCATGCCGCGCCTGCCACAGCTTGGAGCGTTCCTCGGGCGTCGATGCCCAGCGGAAGGCGGTGCCGCCCTGCTCGGCGGCGAACTCTCGCACCTGCGCCACCTGCTCCTCGACCCCGCGCGCCGTGCCGTGGAACTCGAAGAAGAGATGCGGCTCCGCGCGAAACCCTTCGAGCTTGCCAAAGGCGGCGACTGCCGCCATCGCCGCCTCGTCGAGCAGCTCGATGCGCGCCACCGGAACGCCGGCCTGGATGGTGGCGACGACCGTGTCCACCGCCGCCGCGACCGAAGGGAAGGGGCAGACCGCCGACAGGATCGCCTCGGGTATGCCGTAAAGCCGCAGCGTCAGCTCGGTGATCACCCCGAGCGTCCCTTCCGAGCCGACGAAGAGCCGCGTCAGGTCGTAG
>JASHRZ010000316.1 GCA_030037055.1 Alphaproteobacteria bacterium | reverse complement strand
AGCGCCGGCGTCGCGGGTCATGATGGTGAGCGTCTTTAGGCTCGGCTTCTGCTCCGGCTTTTCCTTGGTGCGGTACTTGTCGAAGCGGTAGGCGCGCAGCCGCGCGCCGTAGCCGAGATTGGCCGCTGCCTCGGCCGGCTCGAGCTTCATGCCGTCCGGCCGGTCGAGTACCACCGCGGCCTCGCTCTCGCCGGCGCTGTTGAGCTGCGCCACGATGTTGCCGCCGAGGCTCTGCACCGCCACGGGGTCGAGCGCCTGCGCCTTGCCGAGCCCCATCAGCAGCACGCGGCCGACCGCCAGATGCGGCGGCGCCAAAATGGCGAGCACCTCTTCCTTGCGGCCGGTGAAGCGGCTTGACGCCATCGCCCGCTTGAGCGCGCCGCCGGATTCCTTGTCGAGCGCCACGCCGGTGGGCAAGAGCTTGCGGTCCTCGAGCACGCCGACGGCGATGGTGCCGGATTTCGGTCGGCGCGGCTCGGAAAAAACGATGTTCATGAGGGACTCCCCCTGGGCGATCCTTCCCGCCGATAGACAGCGAAGCGGCCCGTGTCAACCAGCCGGCTGCTGGGGCGCCAGGCAGACCGGCGCGTGCGCAACGTCGTCCAAGCGGCGCACAGGAAGATGCGCCGCGGGATAAGCCCTGACCGACAGCGCATGCCAGCGCCCGTCCGCGCGCTCGAGCAGCGCCGCATGCGCCGGCGGCACGCCGGCGAAGCCCGGCGGCGCGCAGGAGAGCAGCGCGAAGCGGTAGTTCTCGGCGGCGAGCGCCTCTAGCGTCGCGGGCGCCAGCTGCGTGACAACGCGCAGCTCGGCATCGAAGTGGCGCGGCGGGGTGAAGCGGATGAGCGCTTCGAGCATGGTCGCGAGGCTTTGGTTGTCGCCTGGCAGCAGCAGCGCGAGACGCCGGTCGCGATCGAGCACCGGACTTGTCCAAGCCGCCAGCAGCCACGCCCGTTGTTGCGGCGCGTCGAGATCGAAGCGTAGGAACGGGAAGAAAATGACGGGGCTCGCCGCCGCCGCGGCCATCGCGGCCGCCCGCCCGGCGCGGTTGAGGGCCCAGCCGCGCGGCACCGCGACGTCGCGCGCGAGGAGCACGAGAGTCAACATCAGCAGCGGCGCCAGATGCGTGTTATAGCGGAAATAGGAATGGGCCGAGGCGCCGATCTCGCCACCGAAATGCGCAATATACGTGAAGAAGAGCGCGGCGTTGTAGACCACGGCAACGCCGGCGAAGAGGGCGGCGAGAGCGGTCGTGCGATCGAAGCCGCGCCGCCGCCAGCGCCAGCCGAGCCCGGCCAGCGCCGCGGCGGCGGCGAGAAAGAAATACGCCTTCTGTGCCATGACGCCGGCGATGCTGCGCAGAATGGGGGGGACGAGACCGAACCGCCATTGGTCGACGGGCAGAAGTTTGAGCTCGCCGACGGCGAAATGGCCGAGCACGTACCAGCGCCAGGCAAGATAGAGCGCCGCCGCCGGCGTAGCCGCGAGCAGCAGCGCCGCGACCGCCCGGCCGCGAAGCCGCGGCGGCTGCAGCAGCGCCAGCGCCAGCGACGCGGCGACGAGGCCCAGGGCAAGCGCGACGCTGTCCTGCTTGATGTTGACGAGCGCGGCGAGTGTCAGCGCCAGGAGGATGAGATCGCCAGCGGCATCGCGCCCGGCGCCGAGCCGCGTCAGCGCGCGGGCGGCAAACCAGCCGGCCAATCCGGTGGCGACGCCGACCGAGGCCTCGCTGTAGGCGGAGAAGTGATAGCGTGGGACGAAACCAGGGTTGAGCAGGGTCGCGAGCAGCAGGCCAAGCGCTACGGCGCTCCATGAAGGCACCGTCGTGTCGTCATCTTCGGTGCCGGCGACCAGCCGCGCCAGCAGCAGCGCCAGGCCGAGCTGCAGCACGATGTTGAAGCCGATCATCGCGTTGAGCGCCAGGCGCCGGACGATCTCCGAAACGAGGAAGGCGGCGAGCTGCATGTTGTAAGGCGCGCCGGGCAGCAGCGAATGGCTCGGCGCGCGATCATCGGCTGGAAAGACGCCGTGATCGTAGAGATAGGCGGCGTTGGGCAGCAGATTGAGGAAGGTGTCGGGCAGGCTCGGCCGCGCGCTCGCCATGACCGCAAGCAGCGGCAGGCTCGTGACGAGAATGCGCCCCATGCCGCGCCAGGCCGGCGCGCGCGGCGCCAGCCTCGGCAGAAGGCAGCCGACGAGCCCCAGCAGCACGACGAACGCCGCCGGAAACAGCAGCGAGGCCGAAGTCGCAACGCCCCACAGGGTCAGCAGCAGGCAGGTGCCGCCCCAGCCGGCTACGAGTGCCGTCTCCGGCGCGGCACGGCCCGCCGTGACGAGCCGTCCAATGCCGATGAAGAGAAGCGTCGCGGCGAGCACGCCGCCCCATCCGGCGAGCTCGCCCCAGCTGGGGATCAGCAGTTCCATCGCCCGAAGAGACGTGATGCCGCAAGCGCGAGCGCGGGTCTATCGGGCGCTGCCGGTTGCGTCAAGGCCGCCGCCCGCGACGGCGAAGAGTGCAAAACGCGGCGCGGCGAAGACGGGCAGCAGCGGCTGCGCGGCGGGAGCGGCGAAGGCGGCGCGCCCGACAAAGACGATGTCGTCATATTGCGCGAGCGCGGCGCGTTCTGCGGCGTCGAGCGGCGGCCCGCCGCCGATGAAGGCCGACCACAGCCGTTCCGGCGGCAGGCGGTCGCGCAGCGCCCGATAGCGCGGCGCGAGAGCCACCGGCTGCTGCGTCGGGAAGGCGAAGAGGGTCGGCACGAAGGCATCGCGGCGGACGACGGCGAGGAGGGGAAAATGGGCGAGCGGCGTTGGCTGCGAATTGAGCGCGTCCGGCGGATAGGCGACGGCAAGCCGACTCCCCACCGGCAGGGCGTCGAGCGCCGGCAGCAGGCCGGCATAGATTCGGTCGCTCGCGTGCCAATGGAGTGCGACGACGCCGAGGCGCAGCAGGAAAAGCAGCAGCGCCGCGCCGAGGAAGAGGCGCTCTGCGCGCAGCGACGGCCCCGCCCAACGGCTGGACCCCACCAGCACCAGCCCCAGCATGACCGGAATGCGATGATCGGCGCCGGAGGCGGTGGCAAGCTGGCTCGGCATGGCGAGATAGACCAGCGCCAGCAGGCCGAGCGGCGCGGCCATCGACGGCTCGAGCCGCACCCAGCGCCGCCAGAACGCGAACAGCAACGCCACCACCGCGAGCGCGAAGCCCGCGACGTCGAATGGCCGGCTGTAATTGTCGAAGACGCTGAACAGCAGGTCGAGCTTGCGCAGGACGTTGCCGTAGACGACGGCACCGCCGGCGCTGCCCGGCGTCAGCAGCGCGAGCACAGCGAGCGCCGGCAGGAAGGGAAGAGCCGCGACGAGCAGCTCGCCGAGCGCCTGGCGCGGCGCGGCGCGGCGGCGCCAGGCGACTCCCGACGCGTGGCCCGCTACCAGCACGCCATAAAGCCCGCAAGCGAGAAGATGGGCGAAGAACAGCGCAAGCGCCAGGACGCTGCCGACGGCGAAGCGCAGCGCCGCGCGCCGGCGCGCCAGCGCGATCCACAACGCCAGGGCGAAGAGGCCGAGCCCGATCCCGAAGAGATAATTGAGAAAGCCCCAGAGCAGCGTCCGGCTGTAGAGCAGCAGAAAGGCAAGGCACGACCACGCGGACCACCGGCCAAAAAGCACGCGGTTGAGCGTCGCCGCGCCGCCAGCGAGCAGGAAGAACGCGAGCAGCACGAAGGCCTTGCCGGCCCAAGCGAGCGGCAGCAGCCGCGCGAGCGGCGGCACGACGAGATCCATCGCCAGGTCGGGCAGCGGCCGCCAGGCGATCTCGTAATAGCGCTGTAGCGGCTCCGACTGCGCGAAGGCAGCAAGAATATGCATGCGCGCGAGATGATTGGGGTAGTCGAACAGCGGCAAGGCGTCGCAGAGCAGCACCGGCATCGCCGCCGCGGCAAACAGCGCCGCGATCAGCGGCGCCCCCTGACGTAGGCCGGGCCGCGCGAGAACAGCAGCATCGCTCATCCCGAAAATCCCCTTTCCGCCCGCGGCCCGCAGAGTTCCATGCCGCGCCGGCTGCGGCAAGCACGCGATCGGCCGGCCGCGCCGACGAGAAATCCGGGCTATCCTCGACCGATGCACGGCTTCTATAATCGGCCGTCATGAACGGGATCACCCGTTACATCGTGCGCCAGGCGCTGGCGATCATGCTGTTCGTCGCGGTCAGTTTCACCGCGGCGGTATGGCTCGTCCAGTCGTTGCGGCTCATCGACCTCATCGTCAACCGCGGGCTGTCGCTTGGCCTCTTCGTCTATCTCGCCATCCTGATCCTACCGCGCTTCATCGACGTCGTAATGCCGATCGCGGTGTTCATCGCCATCCTCTTCACCTACAACCGCCTGATGTCGGAGAGCGAGCTCATCGTCATGCGCGCCACCGGCATGAGCCAGGCGGCGCTTGCGCGTCCCGCGCTCATCGCCGGCACTCTGAGCTTCGCGGTGCTGCTGTCGTTCTCGCTCTATTTCCTGCCGGCGGCGAACCGGGCGTTCAAGGATCTGCAATTCGAGATCCGCAACCGCTTCGCTTCCGTGCTGCTGCAAGAGGGCATGTTCAACACGCTCTCCGACAGCCTCACCATCTACGTGCGTGCGCGCGACACCAACGGCGAGCTGATCGGCCTGCTCATCCATGAGGGGCGCGAACCGGACAAGCCGATCACCGTCGTCGCCGAGCGCGGCACCTTCGTCGACACCGACAGCGGGCCGCGGGTGCTGATGATGAACGGCAGCCGCCAGCAATACGACCGCACCACCGGCAAGCTGTCGGTGCTCACCTTCGAGAAGTACAGCCTCGATCTCGCCGCCTATCGCGACGCGGCGGACTTTCGCGACCGCGAGCCCGACGAACTCTTCCTGAACGAGCTGTTGTTCCGCCGCCCCCCGCCGGGCGACACCAGCCGGCTCATTGAAGCGAATCTGCGACTGATCAACCCGCTTACCGCGCTCGCCTTCTGCGCTATCCCGCTGGCCTGCCTGCTCACCGGCGAGTTCAATCGGCGCGGACAGACCAAGCGGGTGTTGCTGGCGGTATTGCTGGCCTTCCTGTTCGAGACGCTCGATATCGCCTTCAAGAACCTCGCCGGCCGCAGCACGGCGGCGGTGCCGTTCCTCTATCTCAACGTGCTCGCGCCGATCCTGATCACCGCCTGGATGCTCTGGCGCGACAGCCGCGAGGCGCCGCCCCGCCACCTCGCGGCCTCACCGACTCCCGCGGAATAGATCATGTCGCCCTGGAAAACGCTCTTCCGCTACATCCTGGCGCAGTTCTTCGTCTGGTGCGCGAGCGTGTTTCTGGCAATGCTGCTGATCGTCTTCCTGCTCGACTACATCGAGCTTATCCGCCGCGGCGGCAGCCGGCCGGAGGCGACGCTTCTGGTACTGCTGGAGATGGCGGCGCTGAAGCAGCCGCATATGGCGCAGCAGATCATGCCCTTTGCCATCCTCTTCGGCACAATGATGGCATTTTGGCGCATGACGCGCATGAACGAGCTCGTCGTCGCGCGCGCCGCCGGCGTCTCAGTGTGGCAGTTCCTGACACCGCCGCTGGCCGGCTCGGTCTTTGTCGGCATCGTCACGGTGACGATCTTCAATCCGATCGCCTCGATCCTGCAGTCGCGCTACGAAGCGCTGGAGAGCCGCATCCTGCGCGGGTCCGGCGACCAGCTGAGCCTGTCGCGCTCGGGGCTGTGGCTGCGCCAGAGCGAGAAGGGCGGCAACAACTCGGTGGTGCATGCCGAGCGGCTGCTGCCGAAGCACCCCGAGCTCGAAGACGTCATGATCCTGTCCTTCGACGACATTCAGCTCGTCGGCCGCATCGACGCCAAGCGGGCGGTGCTGCGATCGGGCAGCTGGGAGGTGAGCAACGGCATCCGCTGGAGCCCGGGCAAGCCGCCCGAGCCCTTCGAGCGCGTGATGGTGGCGACCAATCTGACGCCGACCAAGATCCAGGAGAGCTTCGCCTCGCCCGAGACCATGTCGTTCTGGGAGTTGCCCGGCTTCATCCAGCTGCTGGAGAGCTCTGGCTTCGGCGCGCAGCGCCACCGCCTTTATTTCAACCGGCTGCTCTCGCTGCCCTTCCTCTTTTCGGCCATGGTGCTGATCGCCGCGACTTTCAGCCTGCGCATGCAGCGGCGCGGCGGCACGACGCTTATGATCGCCGGCGGCATCATCAGCGGCTTCCTGCTCTACCTGCTGTCCAACATCATCTTCGCGCTTGGGCTCGCCGCGACCATCCCCGTCTCGCTCGCCGCCTGGACGCCGACCGGCGTGAGCTGGCTCCTGGGCGCGAGCCTGCTGCTGCATCTCGAGGACGGCTGAGACGCATGCGCCGGGGGGCGGCCTTGTGGCTGGGCGCGGCGCTGGCGGCGGCGCCGCCGCCGCTGGCTGCGGCCGAACGCGATCCGGCCGGAGCGCCGCCGCCGGTGCTGTTCAGCGCCGACGAGGTGCAGTACGACGCCGATCTCGGTCTCATCGTCGCCAAGGGCCATGTCGAGTTGACGCAGCGCGACCAGATCCTTCTCGCCGACACCGTCACCTACAACCAACGCACCGATACCGCCACTGCATCGGGCCATGTCAGCCTGCTGCAGCCGAGCGGCGACATCGTCTTCGCCGATTATGCCGAGCTGCACGACAACATGCGCGACGGCTTTCTGCAGAACATCCGCATGCTGCTGGCCGACCGCTCGCGCCTGGCCGGCAACACGGCGCGGCGGGTCGAGGGCAACCGTACCGAGATCCGCCGCGGCGTCTATTCCGCCTGTGATCCTTGCCTCGAGGACCCGACGCGGGCGCCGGTCTGGCAGATCAAGGCGGAGGACATCGTCCACGACAAGGAGCTGCAGATCGTCGAATATCGCGATGCCGTGATGGAGATCGACGGCGTTCCGGTGCTATGGACGCCCTACATCTCGCATCCCGATCCCTCCGTGAAGCGCGCCAGCGGATTCCTCGCGCCGAGCGTCGGCACCTCGCCCGCGAACGGCTTCCGCTTCGACATTCCTTATTATTGGGTGATCGGGCCGGATTCGGATGCGACCTTCGAGCCGATGTTTACCACTCAGGGTGGCACCTTCCTCGGCGGCCAGTATCGTCAGTTGTTCGGCTTTGGGCGCTTTACCACCGACGCCAGCGTCACGGTCGGCAGCAAGGCCTACACCGACATCGACACGGAGCCCGTCAGCACCACGCGCTGGAGCATCAACACCGAAAGCGAGTTCGACCTCGACCAGGACTGGCGAGCCGGGATCAACATCGAGCGCGAATCGGATCCCACCTATCTTCTGCGCTATCACCTGCCGGCGCCTTACGACTTCCTGACGAGCCATATCTACGCCGAGAATTTCGGCGTGCGCAGCTACGGCAATATCAGTGCCTGGGGCTTCCAGAGTCTGGAAACCGGCATCGGCGACAGCAGCGAGCCGTTCGTTGCCCCGGTGGCCGATTACCAGTGGGTGAGCCAGCCGGACGCGATCGGCGGCCGCCTGGCGGTTGAGGGCAACGCGATGAATCTCATGCGGATCTTCGGCATCGACACGCGGCGCACGTCGCTGGGCGGCGAGTGGCGCCTGCCATTTGCGGACTCCATCGGCGGCCAGTATGGGCTCACCGTCGGGCTCAGGGCCGACGGCTACCAATCGGACAACCTGCCGCTCGCCCTAGGCGGCACCGAGAGCGCCTGGGCCGGCCGGGTGTTCCCCCAGGTCGCCCTCACCTGGCATTACCCCTGGGTCAGGCGCGAGGAGGGCTACAGCGAGATCATCGAGCCGATCGCCATGATGGCCGCCGCCCCCAACGGCGGCAATCCCGGCACCATCCCGAATGAGGACAGCCAAGGCTTCGAGTTCGACGAGACCAGCCTGTTTCTGCGCAATCGCTTCCCCGGTTTCGATCGCGTCGACAGCGGCCAGCGCGTCGATTATGGGCTGCGCACCGGGGTCTATGGCGACGGCGGCGGCAGCACGCGCTTCATCGTCGGCCAGAGCTATACACTGCAGACCAACGACAATTTTCTGCCGGGCTCCGGCCTCGAGCATCACGTATCGGATGTGGTCGGCAAGGTCACGATCTCGCCGATGTCGCTGCTCGACTTCACCTACCGCTTCAGGCTCGGCTACGACGATCTCGCCATGCGCCGCCAGGAGCTCGGCACCAGCTTCGGCCCGAGCAATCTGCGGATGAACGTCAATTACATCCAGGTCGAGCAGATCCCCAACGCCCTTGATCTGCAAAAGGTGAAAGAGGTCTCGGCCACAATGCAGGTGGGGCTCACGCGCTACTGGTCGCTGCAGCTGCTCGGGACCTACAACTTCTCGAGCACGCCGACCTCGACCCTGGGCCAGCTTGTCGGCACGAC
>JASHRZ010000315.1 GCA_030037055.1 Alphaproteobacteria bacterium | reverse complement strand
GGTAACGCGCGAGCAGTCGACCCGCGAGATCCTCGACGAGCTGGTCGAGCAAGCGGTGAGCGCGCTCGCCGCGCGCGAGGCCGAAGACGATGACGACGGTCGTGCCGACCGGGACGGGCGGTCGCGGGCAGGGGCGTGATGGAAGCGGCCACCGGCTCTCGCCGCCTGTTGCGCCGGTTGCGGGACGTGATGGCCGGGTCCGGCACCGCGCAGGAACGGCTTAACGAGATCGTGCGCATCATTGCCGCCGACATGGTGGCGGAGGTCTGCTCCTGCTACGTCATGCGCGCCGGCGAGGTGCTCGAGCTTTTCGCCACCGAGGGCTTGCGCCCGGAAGCGGTGCATCGCACCCGGCTGCGCGTCGGCGAGGGCCTTGTCGGCGTCATCGCCGCCACGGCGAGCCCGCTGGCGCTGGCGGACGCGCAGTCGCATCCCGATTTCGCCTATCGGCCGGAAACCGGGGAGGAGGTCTACCACTCGCTGATGGGCGTGCCGATCCTGCGCGGCGGCCGCGTGCTCGGCGTGCTGGTGGTGCAGAACCGCATCCAGCGCAACTATACCGAGGACGAGATCGAGGCGTTGCAGACCATCGCTATGGTGCTGGCCGAGCTCGCCGCCGGCGGCGAGCTGGTGAGCCCGTTCGAGCTGGCGCCCTCCAACGGCATCGGGCTGCTGCCGACGCGGCTCGATGGCATCAAACTCAATGCCGGTCTCGCCATCGGCATCGCCGTGCTGCACGAGCCGCGCGTCGTCATCCGCCAGGTCGTCGCCGAGGATTCGGAGGCCGAGTTGGCGCGGCTTCGCGCGGCGATCGCCGCCATGCAGAGCGCGATCGACGACCTGCTCGCCCGGAGCGACATCGCCAGCGGCGGCGAGCATCGCGACATCCTCGAGACCTACCGCATGTTCGCCGCCGATCGCGGCTGGCTGCAGCGGATGACCGACGCGGTGCGCAGCGGGCTTACCGCCGAGGCCAGCGTGCAGAAGGTGCAGGACGAGACGCGCGCGCGCATGAGCAAGGTGAGCGATCCCTATCTGCGCGAGCGCCTCGCCGATCTCGAGGATCTCACGAGCCGGCTGCAGCAGCATCTCGCCGGCCGTCATTTCGCCGCCGATGCCGCGCTCCCGGCGGAGTTTATCCTCATCGCCCGCAGCATGGGCCCGGCCGAGCTGCTGGATTACGACCGGCGCCGGCTCAAGGGGCTGGTGCTGGAGGAGGGCTCGCCCACCGCGCATGTCGCGGTCGTGGCGCGCGCGCTCGACATCCCCGTCATTGGCCGCGTCAAGGACGTCCTGGAGAAGGTCGAGGCCGGCGATCTCGTTGTCGTCGACGCCGACGAGCATCAGGTCTTCGTCCGGCCGAGCGAGGATGTCCAGCAGGCGGTGGCGGCGCGCCTGGAGCTGCGGCTCGGCCAGCGCCTGAGCTACGCCGCGCTGCGCGACCTGCCGGCGGCGACGCGCTGTGGCACGCGGGTGGCGTTGCAGCTCAACGCCGGACTGCTGCTCGACTTGCCTTATCTCGACGAGACCGGCGCCGAAGGCGTCGGGCTCTTCCGTACCGAGCTGCTGTTCATGATGCGCCAGGATTTCCCGACGGTGAGCCAGCAGGCCTCGATCTACCGCCGCGTGCTCGAGCATGCCGGCGAGCGGCCGGTGACCTTCCGCACGCTCGACATCGGCGGCGACAAGCTGTTGCCCTACATGTCGGAGATCCCGGACGAGAATCCCGCCATGGGCTGGCGCGCCATTCGCATCGCCCTCGACCGCCCGGCGCTGTTGCGCCAGCAGCTGCGCGCGCTGATTCGCGCTGCGGCCGGGCGCCGGCTGCGCGTCATGTTCCCGATGATCGCCGAGATCGGCGAGCTCGACGCGGCGCGCGCCGTCCTCGATCTCGAGCTCGAGCGCGCCGGCGCGCGCGGCACACCGCCGGCCAAGGTCGAGGTCGGCGTCATGTTCGAGGTGCCGGCGTTGCTCTGGGAGCTGCCGCAGCTGCTGCCCAGGATCGATTTTCTTTCGGTCGGCACCAACGATCTCGTGCAGTTCCTGTTCGCCGCCGACCGCGGCAATCCGCGGCTCGCCGAGCGCTACGACGCGCTGTCGCTGCCGGTGCTGCAGCTCCTCGCCGAGGTGGCGCGCGACTGCGCCCGGGCCAAGGTGCCGCTGACGCTGTGCGGCGAGATGGCGGGCCAGCCGCTCGATGCCATGGCGCTTATCGGCATCGGCTTCCGCACCCTCTCCATGGCGCCGAGCTCGGTCGGGCCGGTCAAGGCAATGATCCGCAGCCTGGAGCTGGCGCCGCTTGAGGCGCTGCTGGCCACGCTGGCGACCCTGCCGCCGCGCACGCTGCGTGGTAAGCTGCACGACTTCGCCAGAGATCACGGGGTCGCGGTGTGAGGACCCCGACCGGCGCGCCATCAATCATTGCGAGGGCGCGGACGCGTTTGATATTCTCGGCGCATAGCCGCGGTCAAAGCGTGTCGGCTTTTACGGTTTCTTCACCTTATCCCTGCCGTATTTAGCAGGCGGCGGGCACAGGTTCAGGCGCATGGCGCTTTTTTCGCGACGTAAGGATAGCCCGGAGGAAGCGGCGGCCTCGGGGAAGACGCATGGAACGGCGATGGATATGGTCGCCGAGCTCCGGCCCGTCCGGCGCCGCACCGTAGGGCAATTGCTGCGCGAGACGCGCGAGAGCTATGCCAGCGATATTCCGCGCGTCGCTTCCGCCTTGCGCATCCGCGCCGCCTATCTTGAGGCGATCGAGGAAGGCCGCTACGACCGCCTGCCCGGGCCGGTCTATGCGCTGGGCTTCGTGCGCGCCTATGCCGTCCATCTCGGCCTCGACGGCGAGGAGGCGGTGCGCCGCTTCAAGCTCGAGGCCGAGGGCTTCGAGGCGCAGCGCGATCTGAGCTTCCCGGTGCCGCTCGCCGAGCGCAGCATCCCCGGCGGCGCCATGGTCCTGGCGGCGGTGATCCTGGCGGTCTGCGCTTACGGCATCTGGTATTACCTGTCTTCGACCACCGGACCGCGGCCGGAACGGGTAAGTCCGATCCCGGCCGAGCTCGCCAAGCCGCAGACGCCTGCCGCCCCGACGGCTCCCGCCTCGTCCGCGACGCCGGCCCCTGACGCTGCGCCGGCTCCAGCCGCCACCCCGTCCTCCGCCACGCCGTCCTCTCCGGCCGCTCCGCCAACGCCGGCCTCTCCCCTGCCGCCCTCGGCCGAGGACACGACGCCG
>JASHRZ010000314.1 GCA_030037055.1 Alphaproteobacteria bacterium | reverse complement strand
GCTGCGCCTGCTGGGGCTGCCTTTGAGTTCGAACTCGCGGCGACGGCGCTGTGGGGAGAATGCGCGCGCACCCAGCCGACCTTTGCCCGCGCCTGCGCGGCAATGCGTTACGACGCAGCGAGCCGCAAGCTGATCCTTGCCTTCAAGCACGGCGACCGACTGCACATGGCGCCCGCCTTTGGCACCTGCCTCCGGCGCGCCGCAAGCATTGCCGAGGCGGACATCGCGGCCCCGGTGCCGCTGCATTGGACGCGGCTCTTTGCCCGCCGCTAGAACCAGGCCGCCGTGCTCTGCATGACGCAGGCGGGCCGCCGGCCGGCGCCGACTGGCTCCGCCGCCGCCGCACCCCTTCCCAAGCAAAACGCAACGCTGTCGGGCGCGCGCCGCTTTCGCCGTGAAACCTGGCTGCGATGTCCGCGGCAAACGCATCCTGGTGATCGACGATGTCTTTACCACGGGCGCCACCGTCGGCGAATGCGCGCGCCCTGCCCCGCGTCGGCGCTCGGAGCGTCGATGTGCTGACCCTGGCGCGTATGGTGCGCCAGCAGCGGTAGCCCGACTCCGCCTGCCCTTGAGACACCGACGGCGATGGTGTCGCGATGGAGCGGGCACGCATTCCCCGGAGCCCCCGGCGGTACGCCGGGCACCGCGCTGTTGAACCCGCATGGCGCCACCGCCTGTGTCGCCCGCTGTTGCCGGCCGTTCCGCTAGACCTCAGCGGGAAGGCCGGCTCAAAGGCAGATGGCGGCGGGCGTTGCCGACAGCCTCGACCGGCCCCCCGTGGAACAGGTGTCCGCCCGGCCGGCGCGAAAATTGCTTGAATTGTCGCGATTTTCGCCTAGATGGGCGGGGTCAGTCTCCGTCGGAGCGATCATGGCGCGGGTTGAGATTTATTCGACGCTGTTTTGCCCCTATTGCGCGCGAGCCAAGAGCTTGCTCGAGAAGAAGGGCGTCGCTTTCATCAACATCGATGTCATCGAGGACACCGCCAAGCGCGAGGAGATGGTCGAGCGCTCCGGCGGGCGGCAGACCGTGCCGCAGATCTTCATCGACGGCGAGCATATCGGCGGCTCGGACGATCTCTATGCCTTGGAGCGCGCCGGCATGCTCGACATCAAGCTTGGGATCGCGCGCCGGTGAGCGGGCGTTTCAAGGCGGCCTGCATCCAGCTCTCATCGGGCCGCGAGGCCGAGCCCAATACCCTCGCGGCGAGCACGCTGATCCGTCGCGCCCGTGCCGAGGGCGCCGACCTCATCATGACGCCCGAGGTAAGCGACATGATGGAACCGACGCGCGCGCTGCGCGTGGCCAAGGCCAAGGACGAGGCGTCCCATGCCATGCTCGCCGCCTTTCGCGACCTCGCGCGCGAAATCGGCGCGTGGCTGCTGCTGGGCTCGGCGGTAGTGCGGCGCGAGGATGGCGACGAGCGACTCGCCAACCGCTCCTTCCTCATCGCTCCCGACGGCGCCATCGCCGCGCGCTATGACAAGATCCATATGTTCGACGTCGAGCTCGCGGGCGGCGAGAGCTATCGCGAATCGAATGCCTTCCGACCCGGCGAGGCGGCGGTGCTGGCGCAGCTCCCTTGGGGCATGCTCGGCATGACCGTGTGCTACGATCTTCGCTTTCCGCAGCTCTACCGCGCGCTCGCGCAAGCAGGCGCCGATTTCCTCTCGATCCCCTCGGCCTTCACCCTCCCGACCGGCCGCGCCCATTGGCACGTGCTGATGCGCGCGCGCGCGATCGAAAACGGCGCCTTCGTTTTCGCCCCGGCGCAATGGGGCGAGCATGCGCAAGGACGCAAGACCTACGGTCATTCGCTGATCGTCGCGCCGTGGGGCGACATCCTCGCCGAGGCCGAGGATGGCACCGGCTACATCATCGCCGAGATCGACCCCGCCGCGGTCGCTGAGGCGCGAGGCTCCGTACCCGCGCTCCGGCACGATCGACCCTACGCCGCGCCGCGGCGCAAGCCGGGCTCGCTGGCGGCGCAATAGGCGGCCGGCGGGGCCCTGCGCCGGCGCTCAGCGCGGCAAGATGCCGACCTCCCCCTTCACCGCGGCGATGCGCTGGATCACCGCCGGGCGCGGCGCGTTCACCGTGCCCTGCTCGAAAGCGATGATGCCAAGCCGGCCAAGGAACGCCGTCAGCAATTCGTCAGGACGCAGCAGGAAATCGGGGTTGGCGGGCTTGCCCATGCGCTCGTTCCCGAGCATGAAGGTCTCGTAGATGAGCACGCCCCGTGTCGCCAGCGCCGATGCCAGCGCCGGCAACAGCGGGCGCCAGAGATAGTTGACGACGACGATGCTGTGATAGCCTTGCCCCAGGCGCCACGGGCTGCCATCCTCCAGGTCCAGTTCGACAATGTCGCACAGTGCATCGCCGGCGAACGCAGCCCTGAGCAAAGCCACGTCGCGGTCGGCGGCAACCACCTGGTAACCGGACTGGCGCAATAGTTTGACATGGCGCCCGCCGCCCGCCGCGAGGTCGAGCACCCTTCCGCCGGGGGGGATCAACGGCAAGAAGCGGCGGACCCAGGCGGATGGGGCAGTTGCCGGAGGCATGGGCGTTGGCGACATTGGTACTCGATGGCGATGATTGCTAAATGATGACGGGACCTGTATCAACCAGGGGAAGGTCCGCTATGGCATGATCCTATTCAAGCTCAGATGCGCCGCCGAGCACGAATTCGAGGCCTGGTTCCGCGACGGCGCCACCTATGAGCGGCAGGCGCAGCGCGGGCTGATCGCCTGCCCTGAATGCGCCAGCAACGTCGTCGAGAAGGCGCCGATGGCGCCTCGCCTCGCGCGCTCCGCCGCCGTGAGCGAGTCAAAGGCGCCGGCCTCGCCCGATCAGCTTCGCCGGACGCTGCAGCAGCTGCGCCGCCAGGTCGAAACCCATTGCGAGTATGTCGGCGAGCGCTTTGCCGAAGAGGCGCGCCGCATCCATAGCGGCGAGAGCGCGGCGCGCGGCATCTACGGCGAGGCTAGCGAGGCGGAAGCGCGCGCGCTGGCCGATGACGGTATCGAAGTCGCGCCCATTCCCTGGCTTCCGTCGAGCGACGCCTGAGCCGACGGGATGTGCGGACGGCGCGTCCGCTCCTCCTATTTCGTGCAATACGACATGGCCGGCACCGCCTCGGCCCGCGCCAAGCCTTTCTCGCGCGCGTGCGGGCGAAGCTCTGCGGTATGGCCAGCCAGAGCGTGTCTCGTTCAGACGGAATCGTCAGCGCACCGATGTCCCTCTCCCCGCGCGAGCCGGTCGGCCTCACACATCTCAGGCCGCTTGGGCGCTGCCAGATAAGCGAATACGAAAGCGCAGAGCGATAAAACGGCTGGTCCGCCGCGCGCGCCGGCTTAGGACGGCATTCGTCAGATGTTTCCCCCGAGCCTTGGCGGCGGAGGGATGTGATCATACCATTGGTCCTGCGCCGGGCTTCGGCGCGCCACCGGCTCGATTTTTTTGTCGACGGTGTACACCGATGACGGGGTGAAAGCGAGGGGGAAGGGGCCGTGAACGACGCGGCGCGGAGCGTCGAGGCCGCGCCCGCCGGCCAGGCCGTCGAGCGGCTTGAGGATGCGGCGCTGCTCGATGCGCGCGTAGGAAAGTGCGCGGCGGGGAAGGCTCTTGGCGGCGGCGTCCAGCTCATCGGGATTTGCGCTAGCGCGGCTTGCGAAAGGTCATCACCTTTGCGAAATAGCCGATCCGACTTTCCTCAAGCGCCAGCCCGGCCGCGCGGAACAGCGCCGCGAGATCTTCGCGCGCGTATTGCGCGTAATAGGGCTCGTGGAAGGCCAGCGGGAAGAACTCGACCAGCGCGTCATAATCGGGCACATCGCCGAGCTGGATCGAATCGACGAGGATCGCCGCGCCACCCGGCTGCAACAGCCGCGCCATCTCGCGCACCACCGCCTCGCGCTCGCGCGCCGGCAGCTCGTGGAAAAGGAAGATCGAGGTGGCGACGTCGAAACTGCCATCCTCGCGCGGCACGCGCTCGGCAGGCGCGGCGATGAACTCGGTGCGCGTCCACGGCCGCAGCGCGCGCCGCGCGGCATCGAGATAAAAGGGGCTGAGATCGAGCGCGGTGACGGCAAGCCGAGGATAATTGCTCTTCACCTCGCGCAGGAAGCGTCCCGTGCCGCAGGCGAGATCGATGAGCCTCGCCCGACGCACCCCGCGCTCTGCGAGCACGCGCTGCAGCGGCACCAGCGCCTGGCGTCGCATCGCCTCGGCGCCGCCGCCGAACAGCACCTCGACCTGGTGGTCATAGAGCTCGGCCGAGCGGCGGCTGAGATAGCCGTCGGTCTGGTAGTGGAAGTTCTGCAGGAAGTAGCGGGGATACTCACCGCCCCGCGCGGCGCGAAACACCTCGTCATTGGCATGGGCGCGGCGGCGTTCGTCGACCCGGCGCAGGTCGGCGAAGTAACGCCCGGCCTTGCGCAAGGCGGCAAGCGGGCGGATGACGACGTCCTCCGGCAGGCGGTAGCGGCCTTCGGCGATGTTGCGCCAATCCTGCTCCAAGAGCGCGCGCAAATCGGCGAAGATGCGCGCGCGGTCCGGCATGCGCCGCTTGAGCTCGGGTGATGCCGCAACGCCCTCGGTGAGCCGAGCGCTCAGCCATTTCTGACCTGAATACCAGGACACCCGCAACCGCTGAGTGGTGTGATAGGCGAGCCGTTCCAGCGCGCTGGCCATGGATCTCTCAGCCGGTTCCCGGCGCCGTTCCAGCGGCGCGCCGCTGCCGCGCTCGCCAAATTGACGCAGCAGGCGGGCTTTGGCTAGGACTGCGGCATGGCGAGGTTCCTCACGCTCGACGACATCGACCCCGCAGGCAAGCGCGTTCTGCTGCGTGCCGACCTCAACGTGCCGATGGAGAACGGCAAGGTGAGCGACGCGACGCGGATCGAGCGGCTGGCGCCGACCATCCGCGAGCTCGCCCGGCGCGGCGCCAAGGTGGTTGTGATGTCGCATCTTGGCCGGCCCAATGGCAAGCCCGACGCGGCCTTCTCCCTTCGTCCGCTAACGGTGCCGCTCGCCGACGCGATCGGTCAGAAGGTCGCCTTCGCCGAGGATTGCATCGGCCCGGCGGCCGAGCAGGTGGTGGCGCGCCTGCTGCGGGGCGAGGTCGCGCTGCTGGAGAATCTCCGCTTCCACAAGGAAGAAGAGGCCGATGACCCAGGTTTTGCCCAGCAGCTTGCCGCGCTCGGCGATCTCTACGTCAAC
>JASHRZ010000313.1 GCA_030037055.1 Alphaproteobacteria bacterium | reverse complement strand
TCGCGCGGGATCTCGGCGACCACCGCGGCGATCGCCTCGGCCTCGTTCAGCGCCGGGATGACGACGGCGATGTTCAGAGGCTCCATCGGAGCCCGCAATGCTGGCAGGGCCTCGGGGGCGCATCGCTGGTCAGCGCGGCGCGGAAGTTCCGGTAGGCAGCGCCGTTCCAGATCTCGCGCAGGCTCTGCTGGGTGGCGTCGCCCAGCGTGTAAGTGGCGTAGTCGCGCGCCGAGAACGGAGCGATGCAGCAAGGCAGCGCGCGGCCGTGAGCGGTGAAATACATCAGCGCCCAGGGGCGGCGGCAGGCCGACCACGGTTGCGCCTCCGGCCGGCGCTTCAGGCTGATGCCGGGCTCGGTCGCGCCCGAAGCGTCGATGGCGATGCCCAGCGCGCGGCCGATCGCTTCGGCTGCGGCGATCGCTTCCTCCTCCGCGGCCTGCATCTTCTCGAAGAGCGAGGATTGGGCGCGCGCGAGCCCGCGGCCGAGATCGTCGAAGACGAGGCGTTGCAGATGCACCTCGCGGACGCCGATCTGCGCCGCGAGCCGCACGAAATCGGGCAGCTGGTCGATCGTCTCCTTGAGGCCGGTGAGCCACAGCGAGACGCGCGGTGTCGATGCGCCGATCGCGCGTTGAAGCGCGGTGAACTCGCTTATGTTGCGCACGATGCGGTCGAACATGTCCTTGCCGCGCACCTTGAGAAAGCTCGGGGCGTCCGCGGCATCAAGCGAGACCCGCAACTCGTCGAGTCCGGTGTCGATCAGCTCGCGGCGTTTCTTCGGCGCGAGCAGCGTGCCGTTGGTGTTGAACAGCACGTAGACGCCGCGCTCCCTGAGATAGCGGATCATGCGCGGCAGATCCTTCACCAGCATCGGCTCGCCGACGCCGTGCAGCACCGCGCGCTTGAGGCCCAGGAGCTGGTCGACGATCGAAGTGAAGAGCGGCCAGCTCATATCGGCCGGCGGCTCCAGTGCCTCGAAGGTGCGCGGACAGGTCTCGCACAGCAGGTTGCAGCGGTTGGTGACCTCGAGATAGACGCAGACCGGCGGCGCGTCGGCGAGAGCGAAGCGGTGCTCGCCCACCGCCTCGAAATAGCGCTTGGCGATCGCGGGCTCGGGCGTCGGCATGAGGGGACTCCTCGCGTGGGGCTCAGTCGGCCGCGGACAGGGACGGGAGATCGCGGAGGCGCAGCCGCGCCAGGCAGGTGGCGGTGGCCGGAGCGGGGTAGGCGGCGAGCACGCCCTGCGGCGGCGCCGCGATCTCGCGCCACAGGCGCTCGAGCGCGGTGCCGTCATCGACGTCGTACCAAGGCGCAAGCTCGGCGGTGGGAAGGCCCAGCGCGCAGGCGCGCGCGCGCGTCTCGGCGGCGACCGCGCCGGTGCTCCAGGCGATGTCCTCGAAGAGATGCACGTGCGGCGCCTTCATGCCGAGAAGGTAATAGCCGCCGTCATCGGCCGGGCCCAGCACGATGCGGTCGCCGGGCGCAGCCAGCGCGCGCGCCGCCTCGGCGAGCAGCGCGGTGGGCAGCGTCGGGCTGTCGGAATTGAGCAGGCAGACCGCTTCATGGCCGCGGGCGAAGAGCGCGCGCGCCGCATCGAGCAGTGCGCGGCCGAAGCCCTCGACGCGCGGCGCCAGGTCGCCGCTGCCGTCGGCAAGCACCAGGTCGGTGCCCGGCGCGAGGATGCCGTCGAACATCCGCTCGAGCCCGGCCGGGGCATAGGCGACATAGCCTTGGAGCGCCGCCGCGCGCGCGGCAAGCCGGATGTTCTCGGTGATGTCGCGGAGGAAGCAGGCGCTGAGCAGGCCTGCCGCCTTGGGGGTGAGCGGCGGCACCAGGCGCGTCTTGACCTGGCCGGCGCGCGGCGCCTTTGCCATGACGGCGATGGCGCAGGGCTGCGAAGCGGCAGCGGCCATGCTCACAACCCGCTGAACCAGTTGTAGCCGCGATCCTCCCAGAAGCCGCCGGTCGGCCGGTTGGTGACGTAGAGCGTCGTCACCCATTTCGGATTCTTGAAGCCGAGCTTGGTCGGGATGCGCAGCTTGAAGGGAAAGCCGTATTTCGCGGGGATGGTCTCGTTGGCGAAGCCGAACGCCATGACGGTCTGCGGGTGCAGCGCGGTCGGCATGTCGATGCTGCCGTAATAGCCGTCGGCGCAGTAGTAGCCGACATATTTTGCCGAAAGGTCGGCGCCGACGCGCTGCAGGAAGCTTCCAAGCGGCGCGCCGCGCCACTTGCCGATCATGCTCCAGCCCTCGACGCAGACATGGCGCGTGATCTGGCTCTGCTGCGGCAGCGCATAGAGCCGCTCCAGCGTCCAGGGCCGCTTGTCCTCGATCAGTCCGGACAGCTCGAGCCGATAGTCGGCGGCGGCGAGCCGGGGCACGGCGGCGATGGGGAAATAGGCATTGTAGCGGAAGTCGCGCACAGCCTCGCTCTCCGAATAAGTCGGCGCCAGGCGGCGGCGGTTGAACAGAAAGGCCTGAGCGCGGTCGTTCCAGCGCGAGAGCCAATGGAGCACGCTCTGCACCTGGTCTTGGTCGGAGATGTCGCAGCCGGACAGCATCACCAGCGCGCCGAGGCTGAGCGTCTGGCGCAGGAAGAGGCGCCGCTCGATGCCGGCGACAAGCGGCTTGCGTTCGAGAACGGGACGGGTCACGGCCGCTTCTCCCCGGCCTGATGGGCCCGATGCGGCCCCCGGCCCAAGATCATGGCGACGAGGGTGCTCGGCACCAGCAACGCCAGGCTGACATGGACGATGATGAATCCGACGATGGCGGCCATGCCGAAGAAATGCACGATGCGCGCGAACTCGTAGCCGCCGAACATTGAGGTCAGCGCCTGCAGCTGCACCGGCTTCCAGATGCTGAGGCCCGAGAGGATGGTGATGATGATGGCGAAGAGGACGCCCCAATAGAGCAGCTTCTGCACGGCGTTGTACTCGCCCAGCCGATGCACCAGCCGGAAGCGCAACGCGGCCAGCAGATCGTCGCGGAAGGCGGAAAAGCGCAGCGGCAGGAAATCGCGGCGGAAATGACCGGAGAGGAAACCGATGACGACATAGGCCGCGAGATTGAGCACCAGCAGCCACATGGCGCCGAAATGCCAGGCAAGCGCGTTGGCGAGCCCGTCCTCGTTGTTGAGCGCCTCCGACAGCGAGAGGTCGCCGCCCAGCGTATAGGCATAGGGGAACCCGAAATCGAGCGGCAGAGCGGGATAGTAATCATAGATGCGCCAGCCGCTGCCGATCATCAGCAGGATCGCGAGCGCGTTCAGCCAATGCATGATGCGCCGGCTTATCGGATGCAGCACCGGGCGCGCGTCGGGGGCGCGGGCGGACACGCGGTGAATCGCGTCGGCGGTCATGGCAGCACTTCCAATCCCGCTTCCTGCGCGCGCTC
This sequence comes from Alphaproteobacteria bacterium, assembly GCA_030037055.1. GTDB lineage: Bacteria > Pseudomonadota > Alphaproteobacteria > ATCC43930 > CGMCC-115725 > DAHUYF01. Next base: position 17,699 of record JASHRZ010000313.1, on the reverse strand, counting down.
CGCGGCCGGCGGCTGGCGCAGGAAGGCGGCGAAGTCGGCGGCCTTCGGGCTGAGCAGGTTGTGGGTTTGCGCCAGCCAATAGACGACGGGTGGGTAGGCGCTATCCGGCAGGTTGGCGGCTACGGCAAGGCCCGGGGCGGCGGCGATGTCGCTGGCATAGAGCACGGCGCGCTGGACGCGGCCCTGCGCCAGCAGGAAGGATGCGTCCGCCATGTTGACCGTGCCGACCGTGCTCTTCTCCAGCGTCGGCCACAGTCCCAGCGCCGCCAGCGCCTGACGACTGTCTCTTCCGGCCGACCCGATCGGCGGGTCGACGATGGCGATCGGCCCCTCGCCGATGCGCTGCGCGATATCGCCCGAAGGCGCGGGCGCCGCTTTGGCCAGCGCCGCCACCATCAGCCGGTTGCGCCACAGCTTGACGCGCGTCTCCGGCTTGATGAGGCGGCGCTGCGCCGCCGCGGCGGCGGCGGCGTCGCCTTCGCCGATGATGAGGTCGGCGCGGGCGCGATGGCCGATCTGCTCGAGCATCGCCGCGGTCGGCGAGGTGAAGACGCGGACGGGCACGTCCGTCTCGGCTCTCCAGGCGGCGGCGATGCCGGCGAGGACGGGACGCAGCGTCGGCTCGCAATAGACGACGACGTCCGAGGCGACGACGAACTCCGCGCGCGCCGGCGCAGTCGAAAGCAACGCCGTCAACATGCAAGCGAGAGCCGGCAAACCCCATTTCCGTCGCATCGCCGCCTCCGCGCCGCGTCAGGCCGGCGGTTCGCGCCGCCTTGATGCCTCTTTCGCGCGAAGCGGCGGAAAGGTTACAGGCAGAGCGGGATCTCCGAGAGCGCCGCGCGGAAAGCGTCCAGCGCGGCGGCGAGGTCGGATCGGCCGAAGCCGATGCGGAAGCGATCGGCCGGAATCGGCGCAAGCTCGGAGCGATAGAGGCTCGCCGGCAGCAACAGCACCCCATGCCGCTCGATCAAGCGGGCGCAGAAGGACTCGACGCCGTCGGCGCCGGCATAGCGCGGAAAGCCGACGACGCCGCCATCGGGCATATACCAGTGGAAGAGCTCGCCATGGCCGTCGAAGAAATCGCGCAGCAGAGCGATATTCTCGCTAGCGATGCGGCGGTTGCGCGCGAGAATCCGCTCGCCGGCCTCGAGCGCGATGGCCGCCAGCATTTCGCAAGGCGCAGCGTTGCAGATCGAGAGATAGTGCTTGATCCGTTCCATCCGCCGCAACAGGGCGCCGTCGCGGCAGGCGATCCACCCGATGCGCAATCCCGGCAGGCCGAAGGATTTGGAGAGCCCGCCCAGCGAGATGCCGCGCTCATAGACGTCGACCGCGGCGGGGAGCCGCAGCGCGGCGTCGCGCTCGATGAGCCGGTAGACCTCATCGCTGAAGAGCCAGACGCCGCGTCGGCGGCACAGCGCCACCAGCGCGTCGAAGCGGTCGCGTTCGAGGATCTTGCCGGTCGGGTTGTTGGGGAAATTGATCGCGACGAGGCGGGTGTTCGCCCGCAAGGCGCGGGCGACGGCATCGATGTCGAGCGTCCAGGCGCGCGCGGGATCGAGCGCTATGCCGCTCACCGCGCAAAGTCCGGCGGGGATGGTCTCGGTCGACTGGTAATTGGGCAGGATGATGAGGGCATGATCGTCCGGCCCGAGCAGGGCGTGCATCGCCGTATGGATCGCTTCTTGCGCGCCGGAAAAGCACAGCACCTGCTCGGCGCCGGTCTCGCCGTAGAGGGCGGCGATCGCCCGGCGCAGGCGCTCGGCGCCGCGCGGGTCGCCATAGCCGAGCGCAAGATGCGCAAAGGCCGCGCGATCCTCGGGATGGCCCAGCGCCAGCAGCTCCGCCAAGGTCAGAGTCTCGGAATCGGACGCGGTCAGGTGATGGCGCGCCGCGTGCTGCCAGCGCGAGAAGTAGACCTCGAGGGCGAAGTCGCGCGGCGGCGGGCCGGGGCGGGGCATCGGGCGGGACGCAAATCGGCGCTTGGGCATTTTCCCTCTGCCGCTTTGCTCCGGGAGGGCGGCTCCTGCTCTTCCCTTCGCCGAGGGCAGGGAAAGGTTACAGCGGCGCCGTCGAGGCTTGTCGGTCGATGCCCAGTTGAGCCGGGTGCCGATGCGGCGGGGCGGCTCGATCTCCGGCTTCCAGACGCAAGCGAGCCTGCCGTCGGCCTCGCGACGCCAATGGCAGACGAGCCGCCGCCGGCCAGCGGGCCGCTGGTCGAGCGCCAACAGGCGTAGGAGATCGCTCGCGGCGCCCTTGCGCGGCACGATGCCCGGCAGGGCCGCCGGGCGAAGGTCGAGGATTGCGGCAGTCATCTCCGCGCCTCCTTCTGCTCAGATCGGTTGCACCGACCCAGGAGGCGCGAGAGCAGGAGCGCGCTTAGGCCGAGCGCATCTCCGGGATCTCTCGGATCTCCCGGGCAATGAACCCGGCCCGGGTCACGGTCGCGTTGCGCCGATGGTCCTGGGACGGGGTGTTGCTTCTTCGCGGGTTCATCAAATCCCTTTCGACGGATCGAACGGCGCGCCGGCACGATCCACTCGACAGCCGGAGCCCAACGCCTATATACTCCCCTGGAGGATAGGTTCAAGCCAAATCGGCTGGCCGCCGGCCTTACGGCGCCCACGGGATGGGATCGATGACACACACCGCGCAAGAAAAAGAGAAGCGCAAGCTGCTTGTCAGATTGAGACGCATCCGAGGCCAGCTCGACGCGGTCGAACGCAGGATTCAGGAGGACGCGAACTGCGCCGCCATCCTGCAACAGGCGACCGCCTGTCGAGGCGCTTTGGACGGATTTATCGCCGAAGTCGTCGAAGATCACATCTTGGAGCACATGATCGATCCGTCGCTGCCGCGAGACGACCCTCGCGCCCAGGCGGCCGAAGAGTTGGTCGAGATCGTGCACTCCTACTTGACTTGATGGGACGGCGCGGCCGTGTCGGACGTTCCTATCGCTCGTGAGCCCCGACGACCGCGCGTCATTGACCTCGGAGGCGCCCAGCATGCACAGCCAATCCGTCGATGCCTTCCGCCACGACCACTTCTTTCTCGGCGCCGACCATGACCGGAACGAGCGCAAGACCCGGATCGTCATCATCCTCTGCGGCGTCATGATGCTGGCGGAGATCGTCGGCGGCGCGCTGTTCGGCTCGATGGCGCTGATCGCCGACGGCCTGCATATGAGCACGCACGCCGCGGCGCTGCTCATTGCCGCGCTCGCCTATGTCTATGCCAGACGCCATGCGCGCGACGAGCGTTTCGTCTTCGGCACCGGCAAGCTTGGCGACCTCGCCGCCTTCACCTCGGCGATCATCCTGGCGCTCATCGCGCTGTTGATCGGCTGGGAAAGCGTCGGGCGGCTGCTGCGGCCGGTGCCGATCGCCTTCGACGAAGCGATTCCGGTGGCCGTGCTCGGCCTTGCCGTCAACCTGACCAGCGCCTGGCTGCTGCGCGACGAGCACGATCATGCCGCGCCCTTACGCCCTCACGACGACGACCATGCCCACGTCAGGCCTGCTTCCGGCCGCGCCCACGCGCACCACCGCGACCTCAATCTTCGCGCTGCCTATGTGCATGTGCTTGCCGATGCCGCGGTCTCGCTCCTCGCCGTCACCGGGCTCCTCGCCGGCCGGCAGCTCGGCTGGATCTGGATGGATCCGCTCATGGGCATCGCCGGCGCCTGCGTGATCGCGAACTGGTCGTGGGGCCTGGTGCGCGCCGCGGGCGCCGTCCTCCTCGACCTGCGGCCGGATGCCGCGCTCGCCGCCGGCGTGCGGGAGCGCCTGGAGAGAAACGGCGACCGGCTCGCCGATCTCCATCTCTGGCGCATCGGCCCCGGACACGCCGCCGCCATCGTCTCCATCGTGTCGGATCGGCCTGAGCCGCCTTCCCGCTACAAAGCGCTTCTCGCCGATCTCCGCGGCCTTAGCCATGTGACGATCGAAGTCGTGCCCTGCCCCGGTCATTGACGGGCGGAGTTCGCCGGCGCGGCTCGCCGTGTCGGTGCTGGTGCGAACAGCCCGGCCTTCAGTTTCGCGCTTGGCTGCGCTATAGCTCGGTCGGCATGGTCGAGCGGGGCGATCCCGGTGGAGTGTCCAGGCTGCCATTCCCTGATGCCCGACGGCAGCCGCTTCTGCGACCGGTGCGGCGCGGCGCTTGGCGGCCGCTGCCCTTCCTGCGGCGCGTCAACCCGTGCCGAGGCACGGTTCTGCTCGAATTGCGGCATGTCGCTCATGTCCGCCGGAGGCGCGAAACCGGCGACGACGGCTCCCGTCGCCGCTCCGGCTGCCGCCGCCGAACGTCGCCAGCTCACCGTCATGTTCTGCGATCTCGTCGGCTCGACGGCGCTCTCCGCTCGCCTCGATCCCGAGGACATGCGGGAGATCATACGGGACTATCACCGCTGCTGTGCCGAGGAAACCGCGAAGGCGGGCGGTTTCGTCGCAAAGTTCATGGGCGACGGCGTCCTCGCCTATTTCGGCTACCCGCAGGCGCACGAAGATGATGCGGAAAGAGCGGTGCGGGTGGCGCTCGCGCTCGTCGAAGCCGTCCGGGAGCTCCCGACCGCCCAGGACGCGCTGCTCCAGGTTCGCATCGGCATAGCGACCGGGGTTGTCGTCGTCGGCGATCTCTTCGGCGAAGGCGCGGCGCGCGAGCAAGGCGTGGTCGGCGACACGCCGAATCTGGCCGCCCGGCTTCAGGCGCTGGCGGCGCCGGGGCAGGTCGTGATCTCGCACAGCACGCGCCGTCTTTCCGGCGGCCATTTCGAGTACCGCGATCTCGGGCGCGTGGCGCTCAAGGGCATCGCCGATCCGGTACAGGCTTGGCAGGTGCTGCGCGCGAGCGCGGTGGAAAGCCGCTTTGAAGCCCAGCACGAGACAAGCCTCACGCCGCTGGTGGGCCGGGAAGAGGAGCTCGAGCTGCTGACGCGGCGCTGGCAAGGCGCGACCAGCGGCCGCGGCTCGGTCGTGCTGCTCTCGGGCGAGCCGGGCATCGGCAAATCGCGCCTCGCTCAAGCGGTCTTGGAGCGGCTGGCGGTCGACCCAAGCGCGCGCTTGCGTTATTTCTGCTCGCCTCACCACCAGGACACGGCGCTCTATCCGACGATCGCGCGTCTCGTGCGGGTGGCCGGATTTCGCCGCGACGACACCGACGAGCAACGATTGGACAAGCTCGAGGCGTTTCTCGCCAAGGCGAACGGCGATGTCGGCGAAGCCGTCCCGCTGCTCGCTGAACTGCTGTCGATACCGACCTTTGGCCGCTATCCGCCGCTGGACCTCACCCCGCATAAGCACAAGGAGAAGCTGCTTCAGGTGCTGATGGACCAGGTCGAGCGCCTCGCGCGGCGTCATCCCGTGTTGCTGGTGGTCGAGGACGTCCAGTGGAGCGATCCCACCTCGCTGGAAGCGCTCGACCTGGTCGTCGAGCGAATGCCGAGGCTGCCGATTTTGGCCATCATCACCTTCCGCCCGGAATTCACGCCGCCCTGGCTCGGCGGCCCGCATGTGACATTGCTCAGTCTCAACCGGTTGCCGCTGCGGCAGACCGCCGACGTGATCGCGGGCGTGACGGCCGGAAAGACCCTGCCGAAGGAGATTGTCGATGAGATCGTCAATCGAACGGATGGCATCCCGCTGTTTATCGAGGAGCTGACCAAGGCCGTGGTCGAGAGCGGCGCGCTCACGGACACCGGCGACCGCTATACGGTGACGGGATACTTGCCGCCGGTGTCGATTCCGATGACGCTGCACGCCTCGCTTCTGGCACGGCTGGATCGCCTCGGGCCGGTGCGCGAGGTCGCTCAGATCGGAGCGGCCCTTGGCAGACAGTTCTCACATGAGCTGATCAGCGCTGTCGCGGCGATGCCGCAGCCGCAATTGGAAAATGCCTTGGTCGAGCTCGCCTCCGCCGAGCTGATCTATCGTCGCGGGAGTCCGCCGGAGGCCGAGTACACCTTCAAGCACACGCTGGTGCAGGACGCCGCCTACAGCACGCTGCTGCGCGGCCGGCGCCATCAGCTCCACGCCCGCATCGTAGCGGCCCTGGAGCGAGAGTTCCCCGAGATCGTGGCGTCTCAGCCGCAGCTGGTTGCGCAGCATTGCGCCGCCGCCGGCCTTGATGAGAAGGCGATCGATTACCGGATCAAGGCGGGCCGGCAGGCGATGGCGCGCTCCGAAATGAAGGAAGCGGAGGCGCATCTGCGCAAGGGCCTGGATCTGCTGTCCGGCCTGCCCGAAAGCACCGAACGCCGGGAGCGCGAGCTGAAGCTGCAGATCGCGCTCGCCAGGGTGCTCGCGGCCACGCAGGGACATGCCGCTCCGGAAGTGGCCGAGACCCAGGCGCGCGCGCGCCGGCTTTGGGACGAGCTTGGGCAGCCGCCGCAATCCGCCACGGCCGATTTGGCGCTCGCCAACCAGTTCGAGTATCGCCTGACCCGCGCCGAGCTGGCGCTGGCGCGCCGGGAGGCCAGCGACGTTCTGGAACGCGGCAACGTCCGCAACGATCGGCTTTGGACGGTCGCCGGCTGCAACATGAGCGCAACGGTTTCCTTTTTCCTCGGCGAGTTCGCCGCCGCCTGTGCCTATGCGAAACAGTCGATGGACCTTTACGGTCCCGAGGAACGGGGCTTGCGCGCTCAGGGGCCCGTCGGATCGATCTACCAGCAGACCGTGGCCCGCTCCTACGGGTTTCTTTCGATGTTCCACCTGGGTTATGTCGACCAGGCGCGCCGGCAATACGAGGAGGCGCAGGCGGGCGCGCGCGCGCATGCGTTCAGCCGCGCTCTCGCTCTTACCTGCGGTCTCTACCTCCAGTCGGCGCCCGATTTGCTGCTGCGGCGCTGCGAGGAAATGGAGGCGCACTGCGCTGAACACGGCTTTCCCATCTTTGGCGCGGTTGCGACCACGTTGCGCGGATCGGCGCTGTCGGCCTTGGGTCGGACGGAGGAAGGGTTGGCGCTGCTGATGCAGGGCCTGACCGTCTACCGCGACACGGGAGCGGCGCTGCAGCTGCCGCGTTTCCTCACGGAACTCGCGGACGCCTACGGCGAAGGCGGCCGGCCCGTCGAGGGGCTGAAATGCCTCGACGAGGCCGCACGCCAAATCGAGGAGACCCAGGAGCGCTGGGCCGAGGCGCATATGCTTCGCGTCAGGGGCGAGCTGCTCGTCGCCGCCGGCGAGCGCGAGGCGGCGGAAGCCGCTTTTCGCCAGGCGGTCGCCGTCGCCCGGCGACAGAAGGCGAAGCTCTGGGAACTGCGCGCCGCAACGAGCCTGAGCCGCCTCTGGCGCGAGCAAGGCCGGCGCCGGGAGGCCCGCGATCTCCTCGTGCCGATCTACGGCTGGTTCACCGAAGGTTTCGACCTCCCCGACCTCGGCGAGGCCAAGCGGCTGCTGGCCGAGTTGACGTGAGGCTCCTGCCGCGGAAGAGATTGACCACGGCGATCACGGAGAGGCGAAGAATGGCACGCTTCGTGGTGAAGCTCCCATGCCATGGCTCTGCCCCTTGCCGGGGATCGAGCCGCAAAGCCGATCGATGGCAGCACTTCAGCGCCGCCGGGCGTGGGCGCGCCGCATGCGTCGGTTCGGGCCGCTTCACCGCATCGCTGCTGGCGCGCCGATTGAACAATTACGATGCGCTCAAAACTCGGCGCGAGGGCCGCGCGCGGATGACGGCGGCCTTTGCGGCTTCGGTGGCGGTGAACATGTCGAGTTCCTCGAACTCGCCGCTGGTGACCGGGGTGAGCGACAGGTCGGTGTAGGAATGGCCGACGGGGTCGGCGCTGATTCGGCGGGCGATTTGGCGGTGGCACCACCACACCTTCGCCGCCGCCGCGTGCTTGCCGATGACGTCCGCCACGTACTTCCGGTAGAACGCCAAGGCAGGTTCGATCGGGAGCCCCGGCCGGCGGTCCTTGCGGAACTTCAGGCGCAGCAGCCCGCCCTCGAGCGGGTGGACGTTCTCGAATAGGGCGCTGCCGTAGAACCACAGGATCATGTAGCGCAAGACGGTCGGGCGCTCGATGCCAGACCGGCGCGCCCGCTTCAGGATGGTCTCGACATGGGCGGGGGAGTAATAGGTCTTCCAGGCGAGGCGATAGAGCTCCTTCCATTCCTCGCGCGACATGTGGGGATGGTCGGTCGTGGCATGCGAGGAGTCGTATTTGTTCAGATCCGGTTCCATCCAGGTGCCGCGCAGGTACATGTTCTTGTGGTCTTCCGATCCCGGAAGCGGGGTCAAGCAGAAGAATTCCAGCAAATCGATCGGCAATTCGCGCTTGATGATCTCGATGTCGCGGATGATCGTCTCCGGGGTATCGGTCGGGAACCCCAGGATGTAGCCGGCGTAGGTAAGCGTTCCGACGTCGCGCCAGGCCTGCACCATCCGCCGGTACTCGGTGATCCGATTCTGCCGCTTCTTGGCGTGCGCCAGCGTTTCGGGGTTGATGCTTTCCAGGCCGATGAAGACCCTCGTGACCCCGGCGCGCGCCGCCTTCTCGATGAAGTTGGGAATTTTGTGACAGAGGGTGTCGACCTGTAGGACCAGTTTTATGTCCAATCCCTCGACTTCGCGAAGCTGGATCAGGCGGTCGAAGATGTTCTCCCAATTCTTGTTGCGCGCGAAGTTGTCGTCGGTGACGAAGAAGTGCCGGACCCTCTGGGCCAGGTTGGCGCGGATGATCTTCTCCACGTCATCGGCGCTGCGATAGCGCGACTTCCGGCCCTGAACGTTGATGATGGTGCAGAAGCTGCATTGAAACGGGCAGCCGCGTCCGCCGTCGAAGCTGGTGTAGCCGCTGGCCGTCCGCCAGATCTTGCGCGCGGGCAGGATGGGGCCGGGCGCGCCTTCCAGCGACGGCAGCTCGTCCGGCGCCTCGTACATCGGACGCAGCGTGCCGCGATAGGCGTCCTGGAGGAGCTGCTCCAATCGGCCGCCTTCGGCCTCGCCGATGAAGAGCGTGACGCCGCAGTCCAGCGCCTCTTTGATCTCGGGCGTCAGCTGCGGCAGCATGGCCACGCAGCCGCTGACGTGAAAGCCGCCGATGCAGACAGGCATGTTCTCGGCGAGAAATTGCCGCGCGATGTCCATCGCCCGCGGAAATTGGTTCGATTGCACGCCGACCAGACCGACCAGTCCGCGGCCGCCGCCGCGGCGGATCTTCGCCGCCAGCCTTTTTACCCTTATGCGTGTATTCGTCTCGTCATAGGCGCTCACCTTGAGCGCGACGTCCGCGCCGAGAACCTCGTTCTCGCCGCACTCCTTGGCCAGCCCGTAAAGCACCGCCAAGGAGTTGGACGGCACCGCCGAACGCAGCCATTGGATGACATAGCCGTCGTCGTCGTAGTGAGACGGCTTGATCAGGATGAAATGGAACGCCTTCCGCCAGATCGACTTGGTCGCGTTCATCGCCTCCCCCGATTCGACAACAATTCGCGGCGCCGCGATCGTCGGATGACGGGAGCGGCGGCGGTAGCAGCTCGCCGAACGATACCAGCGCGTTCCACCCTTGCAAAGCCGCGCAAGGGCTGCCGCCCGACCCGGGTAGCCAACTTTTGATAGATACACGATCTGTAACGCCCTCGCGCCCGTCGCCGCGAATCCGAGCGGGCGCGGCGTGCCCATCGGAACTGCCGGGCCGCGCCCGAAGCCCTGGTCGATTTCAGGGATCGCCTCGGCCATAATGGGACTGGCGTGGCGCGCGGGCGTTTCAGACGGCGGGGCTGGGCGAAAGACGATGCTGTTCATCGCATTGCTGAGATCGATCGTGCGCGTCGGCAGTCTGCGCGTCATCGACCATGGAGGCCGCAGCCGCCTCGTCGGCGACGGAACGTCGCCCTCCGTCACCATCGCGTTGAAGGCGAAGCGCGTGGAATATCTTTTGGCGCTCAATCCCGCGCTCTCGCTCGGCGAAGCGTATATGGATGGTCTGCTGACGATCGAGGACGGCACGCTGTTCGACTTTCTCGCGCTGTTGGCCCGCAACTACGGCACCCTTGGGAAGAGTGCCTGGCTTTCGCTCCTCGAGCGGCTGGCCCGCCTCCTCAAGCAGACGAACCCGCTGGACAGAGCCCGGCGCAATGTCGCCTTCCATTACGATCTGTCGGACCGGCTCTACGACATTTTTCTCGATCGCGACCGGCAATATTCCTGCGCCTACTTCCGTGATCCCGGCGACAGTTTGGATGCGGCCCAGAAAAACAAGATGCGGCACCTGGCGGCGAAGCTGCTGCTCGACAAGCCGCGCCTCAAGGTCCTTGATATCGGCTCCGGCTGGGGCGGGCTTGCGCTTCACCTGGCGAAGGCCGCCTGCGCCGACGTGACCGGCGTGACCCTCAGCGTCGAACAGCACAAGGTGAGCGAAGAGCGCGCCCGGGCCGGCGGCTTGGACGGGCAGGTCCGCTTTCTCAATTGCGACTATCGCCAGCTGACCGGCACTTACGACCGCATCGTATCCGTCGGCATGTTCGAGCATGTCGGCAAGCGAAACTATCGCGAGTTCTTCGCGAAGCTCGGCGAGCTCCTTGCCGAGGACGGCGTCTGCGTGCTGCACTCGATCGGCTATGCGGATGCGCCGGCGCCGATCAATCCCTTCATACGCAAATACATTTTTCCGGGCGCCGATCTGCCGTCGCTCTCCGAAGTCTTCGCCGTCGTCGAGAAGAGCGGCCTCTTCGTCACCGATGTGGAGATTCTGCGATTGCATTATGCCTACACGCTCCGCCACTGGCGCGAGCGCTTCGCCGCCCGGCGGGACGACATCATTCGTCTCTATGACGAACGCTTCTACCGCCTCTGGGAGTTCTACTTCGTGCTGTGCGAGATCGGCTTCCGTTACCGCACCAACATCGTCTTTCAGATGCAGTTGTCGAAGCGCCTGGACGCCGTGCCCATCACCCGTGACTACATGTTCGAGCGGGAAAGGGCCGACCCGCTGCCGGTTCCCGCGTCCTGATTCGCGTCTTCGGTACCGCTCGCCGGGACGCGCCGACGCACGTCTTCCTCCACGGGCGGGCCGCGAGCCTGCGCCGCCGAGGCAAAAGCTATGGCTTGACGGCCTCCGCCGCCGCGGGCCACAGTGCTGCGCCAAGGATTTGGCAGCCGGCACACTCGCCGCGGGCATTGTGCGGCGGAGGATATTATGATTGAGATCAACGGCGTAGCCCACGTCTTTCTGACCGTGAGCGAGTGGGAGAAGTGCCGGGCGTTCTATGAAACCTTGCTACCGTTCCTGGGCTTGAAGCACGTATTCAGCGGCAAGGACAATATCTACTACATCGGCGGGCGGACAGGCGTGGGGGTCGGTCGTTGCGAGGAGACGCACGCGCGAGAGCGCTTTGTTCAAGGCGGCGTCGGCCTGCACCACCTTTGCTTCCGATGCCGCAGTCGGGAAGACGTCGACAGCGTCCACGCGTTTCTGAAGACGCAAAACGTCTCCATCGTCCATGGCCCGCAGGAAGGTCCCTGGGCGCCGGGCTACTATTCCGTCCTGTTCGAGGACCCTGCCGGCGTGCGGCTTGAGGTCAATCATGTTCCTGGCAAAGGTGTCTTCGAGGAGGGCCCCGGCTTCAATCCGGCAGGCGACTATCGCTAGGCGGCGAGGCCATCGCCGCCCAAGAGGTCGCCGCTTCACGTCCTTCTCCGCTGTCAGCGTCTATCGCATTGGTACGTGCCGTAGCTCCGCTTGAGCGGGGCGATTGCGTTTTGCAGTCGGTCTTTCCTACCGGCGTCTCGACAGCACAGGCGATCGGCCTGCTCCCCGAGTAGGAAGCGGTCGCGCGGCCGCGTCGCCGTTACGTCATCGGCCTGACGCCAGTTTGTATTCGCCGGCGCATAGACTTGCTCGCCTTCGTGCGAGGCATCTGCCGATCTCTCGCGCGCATACCGGAGATCGTCTTGGAATGAGGAGTCCTGTCATGAAATCCATGGCGTCATATTGCGTGATGGGCGTGGTGGTGGCTCTGTCGCTCGGCGCGGAACCCGCGCTCGCGAACGGACCGGGCGGATGCAAGCTCGACCCCGTTCACGGCCGCATCAAGCACGTCGTCTATCTGCAATTCGACAACGTGCATCTGCGGCGCGACAATCCGAACGTGCCGTCCGACCTCGAGCAGATTCCCAATCTGCTGAACTTCATAGAGAACAACGGGACGATGATGATGAATCATCACACGCCCCTCATCTCGCATACTGCGGTCGACATCGTGACCTCGCTCACCGGCGTCTATGGCGAGAAATTCGGCTTCGGCGTCGGCAACAGCTTCGGTTACTTTTTCGGCGGCGGCATCCAATTCGCCAGCTCCTTCACCTATTGGACCGACAAGCTGAAGGATGGCACCTATGAGATGATCGACCAGTCCGGCAACAACGCGCCCGCGCCCTGGGTCCCCTTCACTCGCGCCGGTTGCGATGTCGGCGCGTTCTCGATCGCCAATATCGAGTTCGAGAACATCACCAGCGATATAACCAACGTCTTCGGCTCAGGCTCGCCCGAGGCCACCGAGGCCAGCACCAATCCCACCAAGGCGATCGCGGATTTCGAGGGCATCATCATTCATTGCGCGCAAGGCAGCGCGCTGTGCGCAAAGGGCGCACCCGACCTGCTCCCCCAGGAGCCGGGCGGCTACACCGGCTTCAACGCTCTCTATGGCAACGCCAATGTCGCGCCGGCGATCAATCACGGCTCGCTCTGCGTCAACGACCTCAACGGCAATCCGATCGCGGACGGCCATGGCAATTGCGGCTTCCCCGGCTTCGATCCGCGGCCGGCGCAGTCGCTCGCCTATGTCGCGACCATGCTCGAGGCGGGCGTCCCGGTCGTCTATTTCTATATCGAGGACGCGCATGACAACGATCCCGGTCTCTCGGGCATTCCGTCCTCGGTGGAGGAGACCTTCGGCCCCGGCGAGGCGGGATTTGTGACGCAGCTTCAGGCCTTCAACAAGGCGTTCGGCGAGTTCTTCGCCCGTCTCGAAAAGGACGGCATCACCAAGGACAATACGCTCTTCATCTTTTGCGCGGACGAGAATGATCATTTCGTCGGTGGGCCGCCCTCGCCGGCCGACTGCGACGGCGTCACCACCCCCTGCACCTACACCAAGAAGGGCGAGATCGACGCGGATTTGAGCCCGGTGTTCAACACCGAGTTCGGCAATACCACGTCCTTCGAGGTCCATAGCGACGACGCGCCCACCTTCTACATTGCCGGCAATCCCGGTCCGACCAACGTGGTCACGCGCACGCTCGAGCGTCAGGCCGCTCAGCTCGTCGGCTTCGATCCCGTCGTCGGGCCAAGCGGTGCGAACAATCTGATCACCCAGGCTCTCGCCGACCCCGCGGAGGAAACTTTGCTTCACATGGTCTCCTTCGAGCCCAACCGCACGCCGAACTTCACCCTGTTCGCCAACCCCGACTATTTCCTCTCCGCCTCGGGCAAAACCACGCCGACCTGCACCCCCACCACCGGCGCCGATCGCTATGAAAGTTGCTTCGTCGAGGAAGGCGGCTTCGCCTGGAACCACGGCGATTTCCAGAACGAGATCACGCATACCTGGCTTGGCATGCTCGGCCCGGGGGTCAATGCCCAAGGGGAGGTTTCGGTCTTCACCGATCACACCGACACTCGCCCCACCATCCTGGAACTCGTCGGTTTGAAGGACGACTATGTCCATGACGGCCGCGTGATCACCGAGGCGCTGGATCCGGAAAGCCTGCCGCCGGCGCTGAGCGAGAGTCCGCTGACGATTTCCCTGCTCGGCCAGGCGTATAAGCAGATCTACGCAACGCGCGGCGAGCTCGGCGCCAAAACGCTCACGGGCATCTCGACGACGGCGCTCGCAAGCAATTCGCCGGGCGACGCCACCTACCTGGCCCTCGAGGCGGAGATCGAAAACCTCACCGCTCAGCGCAACGCCATCGCCGGGCCGATGATCGACATGCTCGAGAAGGCCGAGTTCCAGAACGTACCGATCAACGAGGCCGACGCCTTGATATTGATCGGGCGAGCCGACGGGCTGCTCGCTTCGATACCCTGAGCGCGCTCTCCGTGACCCCCTTCCGCCTCCGGGCGGAACGGGGGTGCTGGAGCGCGCACAGAGTTGCGATCGCCGCCAGCCGCGCGCGATGTCGCGACCGGCGCCGCACGATATCGGCGCAGCGCGACAACGCTGGCGGGGCGAACCTATGGCGTCGCCGGCACCCCGCCAGGGAGCTGCGTCAGTCGGTTACCAGCATGAGGCCATGGAACTGCTCGGCGCAGGCCTCAGCGTCATCCTCTTTGTTAAAACCGATCTCGATTTCCACGCCGACCGACGCTTCGCGGCAATGGAAAGCGGCGGGCACGGCGCGCCACCTGTCAAGCCATACGCGCATGTCGCCCATCAGCGGCCCCGCCGCCGGCACAGGGACGCAAAGTCTGACCGTGAACATGCGACCCCCCTTTGCTGGCGGCAGACTATTCCGGGGTGAAGGATTGCACTAGAGCCTATGTCCATCCCGCGTCAGGGTCCGACGCAAATCCTGTGGATAAGTGTGGTTCAAATGTTCTCTCTTTCAATTGCGTGACAGCGATGCCATGCTGCGGCGCTCAAATTGCAGCAGTGCCCGCGCCGCCAGAAGGGATCGCAAGATGGAAGAGGCATTGAATCGGCACAAGAAGCTGACAGCAGCGGAACTTCGCCGCATGGCGGGAAGAACGAAAGAGGCCGAGCGTGAAAGGAAATTGCTGTATCTCGCCGAAAGATTGGAAGACGCGGCAAACAGGCAGACACGGCGCACCTCCCCAAACACTGATAAGAAGTGACGCCTTATCCCAAAGCCCGTTCACAGTGAAGCGCTTGGCGCGCCTCGGTGGCCGACGCTCTACGTCATTCACCGGGACCAGACGCGCAATCTTAGGGCCGATAGGTCAGCGTTAGCTCAGCGATGCCGGCGGCAACATTGAGGCCGCTCGAACCTTCGATGCTGAGCGGCTGCAGCGAGATCGTGTTGGTGGAGCCGCCGATCAACGCATTGGCGGCAGCGCCCACCCCGACGGCCGCGCCGGCCGTGGCACCGCCATAGGTCCCGGCGAGCGCGCCCGGTGCCAAGCTCGCGGTCGGCGCGAACACCGCCCAGACGATGACGCCGCCCTGGAGATAGCCGATATCGACGCCGAATTTGGAAATTGCACCGACATAGCGCTCCAGCGCACGCGTGTTTGACGACAAGCTGCAGTTGATGGCATGCGAGGAGCCGAAGATGAAGCCCCAGCCGCTGGCTTCATTGCAGGTCAGCACGCCGACCTGCACGCCGGCCGCCCCCGCCGGCGCAGCCATTGTCAGGGAGGCGAGGGTCAAGACTGCCGCGCCGATCATCGATCGAAACTGGTTGGGCATGGTCATCTCCTGTTGATGGGTGCGTCGGATCTCCTGTGCAAGGCTCGGTTCCGCGCAATCCGATTAGGCACGTCCGGCGGCGAGACCTTGGCCTTCGCGAGCATTAAACACCGGCTCCGCCGACAGCGCTGCCGGCGAGGTCGCCTATGATATAGCCTGGCGCCGCTGCGAAACCAATGAGCCGCACGATTGCGGAGAGCGGACGCTCCTCGGCGAGCGCGCCGGATCTTTTCGGGCGCTTATCTCTCGCGAATGCGTCGGGGCGAAACGTCGCTGCCTTGCGGCGGGCCAAGCGCCGGCATGTCCGGCGGCAGCTGCTGCATCGGCTCGACGATCTCGGGCTTTCCGAATAGATATCCTTGTCCGAGCTGCAGCCCGAGCTTTTGCAGGACCGAAGCCTGGTGCCGGGTTTCGATCATCTCCCCGATCGATGCGATCCGGTTTTTCGGGCAGAAATCAACGACCGTAGCGAGGAGCGCTCGGGCGCGCGGCTGGTTCATGGCATCCCGGCAAAACTGGCCGTCGATCTTGACGTAGTCCACCTCGAGCGCGCGCAGATAATGGAACGAGCTGGCGCCGGCGCCGAAATCATCCAGGCAGAACCGGTGTCCGCGCCGTCGCAGCGACTGGACGACGGTGTTGGCGCGGGCGATGTCGGCGATGCCCGCCGTCTCGGTGATTTCGAAGATCAGCTGCGCGGCCGAAACCGCGGATTTGTCGAGTTGCGCAAAGAGGGCGGCGATGAAGGCATCGCTTGCCCAGGAACGCCCCGAGACGTTGATGGCGATGGCGGCGGTGCTGAACCTTGCCTCGCGCAGCAGCGCGAGCACGCGCCGGCAAACCGCCAAATCGAAATCGGAAATGAGCCCGATCTCCTCGGCCAAGGAGACGATGTCTCCCGGCGTGAGATCCTGGCCGAAGCGCGAGAGCGCTTCGAGATGCACGCGCTTGCCGTCCGACAAATCGACGATGGGCTGCACCGCGATTGAAAAGGCGCCGTCGGCGACGACGCGGCGGAGCACGGTGACATGTTGCGTCGACGCCCCGATGAGCGAGGCGACGCTGTCCTGGAGCGAGGAGATCGACGCCGCGGTCTCGCCCGACCGGGCAAACTGCGTAATCGCGTGCATGACCGCGCGTGCGGCATCCGATTCGCTCAACGTGCCGCGCGCCAGATCTACCGTCGTTGCCTGGAGCGTCAGGCCGGATCCAGCCGGATCGAGCCCCATCGCGAAGCTTTCGACGGCATGACGCAGTTCCTCGACATCGAGCGGACCCGTGTGCAACAGGCCGAAACGGCCGGCGGCGATTGCTCCGACCTCCTCGATGTCCGGCGAGCTCGCAAGCATTTGGCTGCCCAAGGCGGCAGGAAGGCCGTCTCTCGCCTCTTCGGGCAGTCTTTCTTTCAGCGAACTCAATCCTTCCAGATTGACGAGCGACATCTTTCCGGGATCGCGTCCTGCGGCGGCGCGCGCTTGCGCACGCTCCAGGAACGTGTCGGCGCGGAGCAAGCCGGCAGGACTCAGCGTCCGTTCCCGCATGCGTATCGCGGCGCTGAGCGAGACGAAGTAGTGCCCACTGCGCTCCGGCAGACAACATCCGCCAAGGATGACGACCCGTGGTTGATCCGAGGCAAGCCGCACCAGCAGCGGAGCGAACCTGCCGCCAAGCCGGATCGACGCCAATACCGCGCTCACCACGGGACGGTCTTCGGCGCACATCAAGCTGTTGAAGGATTGCGACAGAAGCTCCTGCGGCGAACGGCCGCAGAGCCGTTGCGCCGCTCCCGCCGCAAAGCAGATGCGCCCTTCGGCATCGACCTCGATCAAAAGGTCGGCAGAAGCGAAGGCGAAGGCGACAAATCGGTCACGCTCGCCGCGTATCGACAGGGCGCCGGTGGCCACGCCGCAACCCCTTGATGTGGTTCGGGTGCAATCTAGTCCCGATCGGTGAAGGGGGTGTAAATGGGGGGTGCCTGCTGAAGGGGCATGCTCGTTCGCCACCCCTTGCTCGAATGCGGTTAAAAACGCGGTCGAGCTGCACGTTCATGCTTCAAATTCGCGCCGCGGCCCGAGCGAAAGCGGTTGCAGAACCAAACTGCGATACCAGTAAAAATCATAAATGCCGCGTCGCGCCAACTTCGGCTGCGACTAAGGGTCGCGCCCTCACGACCAAAGCCGTCAACCGTCATGTCGGGCCAACGGGTGCGCGCGGTCGCGTCGGTCACGGGACGCGCGTGGCCAAGCGCTTCGGCGCGATCAAGGGGCAGCTGCGTCGGATCAGGACCGCGACCTCGTTCCAGTCGGGCCCGTCATCGAGCCGCAC
>JASHRZ010000312.1 GCA_030037055.1 Alphaproteobacteria bacterium | reverse complement strand
CTCCGGCGAGCGCGGCCTCGACGCTTCGCGCCGCGGCGTTCACGGGCACTCTCTCCTCGCCGGCCTTGGCCCATCTCAGGCCCTACGTCATCGGTGTACACCGGCGACAAAAATCGATCTGCGCCGGTGACGGACAGCGCGCCGAAGCCCGGCGCAGGACATCGCTCCGCCCGACGCCAAGGCTCCAGGGGAAAGATGTGACGACGCTGTCCTAACCCGGCGCGCGCAGCGGACCACCCGTTCGCTCTGCACTTTGGTGCTCACTGATCTGGCAGCGCCCAAGCGGCCTCCTATGAGATGCGTGACGCCGATCGCCGCTTGCGCGGGGAGAGGGACAGCAGTCCACTGACGATTCCGTCTGAAGGAGACAGCTCCAGCGCGCGTATTCGCCGCATCGACGCTTCGCGCACTCCTCAGAACAAGCATTGAGAACGGCATCGGCCGATGATGCCCGAATCGACCTCACCTCTTCCTTAGAGGAGCGCTCCGCAGGACCGCGTCTCGAAGGACGCACGGTCGCTCCTGCAGCGGGAATTTGCGCGAGAGGCTGCGCTAGAGCGGAAAGCCGCAAAGCGCCGCCGGATTCTCGACTAATATCTTGTGCCGCAGCGCCGGCGACCATTCGCTGAGCAGATCTAGCAACTCGCTGTCATCGGCGATGGTGCCGGCGAAATTGGGGTGCGGCCAGTCGGTGTCCCCAGACAGCGCTCCGCCGCGCCGGCGATGAGCGCGCGCGCCAGCGGGCCGACGTCGGCGAAGGGATATCCGGCGCTCGAGCTGCGATAGCCGCAGAGCTTGACCCTGCCGCGGCCGCCATCGATCAGCCGGCGCAACGCGCCGAGCGCCGGGATGATCGAGGCCCCACCCGGTCATGATCTGCCCCATACGGTCGATGACCACCGGCAGCGGCAGCGCCGCCAGCACCGGCGCCAGCTCGGGCAGCTGCGCGCGTGCAACATAGACCTGGAGGTGCCAGCCCAAGGGCGCGATGCGCCGCGCGACGATGTCGAGTGCGTCGCGCGACGGCCCGCCGACATTGAACAGATTGAAGCGCACGCCGCGCACGCCCAGCCTGTCCAAGCGCTTCAGCTCGGCCTCGCCGACGCGCTCGTCCACTACCGCGACCATGAAGCAGCACCCGCGCCCGAGCTTGGCCATGCTGTCGAGCGAGCAGCGATTGTTGGTGCCGTAGACGCTGGAATGGACGATCACCATGCGCTCGATACCGAGCGTGGCGATCATCGCCTTATATTGCGGGACGAGCGCCTCGGGCGGCGTGTAGCCGCGGTTCTGCGCATAGGGGTAGCGCGCATCGGGTCCGAAGATGTGGAAATGGCAATCGACGGATTTCGCCGGCGCCCTCTCCTTGGGCTGGCTCACGCTGCCCCGCGCCGGCTGGCAGAGAGCGGTCATGGTCTTCCTCCCGACGGTCTCGCCGAGTTTAGCGGATGTGCGTGCACGGCCCAACCACCGATGACCGCGCTACAGCCCGAGCATCTCGAAGGTCTCGAGCGGTAAGAAGAGACGGCGCGGCTTGCCGGTGAAGGCACGGAAGCCATAACGTTCATGGAACGCTTGCGCGCGTGCGTTCTGGGCATCGACGATGACTGCATCCACAGCCACTGTCGCGCTTGCGCGAAGGATGCGGCGGATCGCGTCGAGCAGCAGCATCTCACCGAGCCCGCGGCCTTGCTGCCGCCGATCGACGGCGACACGGCCAAGTATCGCGGCCGGTACCGGATAATGCGGCAAACGCTTCGCCGCTGCCGGCTGCAATTCATCTCTCCGGAAGCTCGCCGCGCTCAGACTATAGTACCCGGCAATCCTTCCCGCCGTCTTACCGACGACAGCGACGAATACTTGAGCCACGCGCCGCCGCACGTCCTGCGCGGCCCGTTGCTGAAGGTAGGCGTCGAGGGCCGGTTCCCCGCACGAAAAGGCAGCACGATCATGCTGCCGAGCGAGCGGCTCGATGACCAGAGGAGGCTCATCCACCAGTACGCTCGCGATAGCGGCGTGCCGCCCTCCTCAGCTTCGCGTTCGGCTTGAGCGGATTGATCAACGCGTCATGGAAGGCGTCCCAATTGCTTCCGGACAAGGTGATCGTCTCATGCGAATCAATGATGCGCTCCGCCGCGGCGAGCGCAGTCGCCAGCACGAAATCGCTCACGGTGGTTTCCTCATAGGCTGCCGCCCGCTCAAGTTTGCGCTTGGTCCTGGCATCAAGGCGCAGATGCATGCGGTCGCGTTTCACTCCGGTGGCTCGGCCCAGACGTCGCTTCCCCTTATTCCGCATTTCCGGAAATGTACGCCATTTAGGCGTACGCATCAATTTGATCGATGCGCACCCCCGCGCACGATGACAAAAGACCAGCGCCGTTCCAAAGCCGATCCGCGATCACGGAATCATCTTCGGCACGACCAGGAAAAGATCGGTATCCCCGTCTCTTGGCCCGCGGCGGTCAGCAGCGCATGCGCCTGGCCGCGATGATGGGTTTGATGGTTGAAGAAATGCGTGACGAGCAGGCGCTTCGGGGCGCGGACTTCGCGTTGGGCAGCACGGTTGAACCAGACCAGACCCTCGCCCAGCCAGGCATCGTCGACCGTGTCGGCCCAGCGCGAAATACCGTCATCGGCCTTCTCGCGCGCCGCGCACAGCGCGGCGAAATCCTCGATGAAATGATCGCTCTGCTTGATCGGCGTCGCGGGCTTCGGCCAATTGTCGAAGCGGCTCATCCAGATGCTGTCGGCCTAGAGAAGGTGAGCCAGCGTGCCGTCAATCGAATCCCAGAAGGCGCCGCGCGGCGGCCGCCGCTCGGCATCCGAGAGAAGCTTCGCCGCGCCGTAGAGGCGCCAGTTCATCTCGGCGTTGTAGACCGCCATGGTCCGAACATAAGCGAGAGTGATCATCGGCTCCACCTCGCCGGCCGTTGCTATCACCCTCGCGCGCCGATTGCGCGCGCTCGACGCGCGATCAGCAGCGGCGCAGGAAGGGAGCCTCCGCGGCTGCGCTCAGGCGCGCGGCTGCGGCGGCAGGCTGTTGAGCCGGCGCAGCACGTCGTCGAGCTGCTCGAGCGTTCGGTAGTGCACGCTCAGGATGCCGCCTTGACCGTTGAACACGATCTGCACCTTGAGCCCCAGGAGCTGCGTCAGCTCGCGTTCGAGCACGGCCGTGTCGGCATCGCGCGGACCGGTAAGGCTCGCGGACTGGTCGCGCCGTTCCTTGTCCTTGGGCTGCCCCCGCGCCAGCCGCTCGACCTGGCGCACGCTCATGCCGCTCTTGACGATCCGGTGCGCCAGCGCAGCGGCGTTCTCCAGCCCGATCAGCGCGCGCGCATGGCCGGCGGTGAGCCCGCCGTTGCGCATGAGCTCCTGCACCTCCTCGGGCAGCGCCAGCAGGCGCAGCATATTGGCGATGTGGCTGCGGCTCTTGCCGACGGCGCGGGCGAGGTCTTCCTGCGTGTGGCGGAACTCGTCGAGGAGCCGGCGATATCCCTCAGCCTCCTCGAGCGGGTTGAGGTCCTGCCGCTGGACGTTCTCCACCAAGGCGATCTCGAGTGCCTCGCGGTCGGCGATCTCGCGCAGCAGTACCGGCACCTCATGCAGTTGCGCCGCCTGCGCCGCGCGCCAGCGCCGCTCGCCGGCGACGATCTCGTAATGGCCTTCCTGCTCGGGATGCCGCCGCACCAGCAGCGGCTGCAGAATGCCTTGGGCGCGGATCGAGTCCACCAGCGCCTGCTGGCCTTCGGCATCGAAATTGCGCCGCGGCTGATAGCGTCCGGGATGTAGCAGCTCCACCGGCACGCTGCGCGGGCCGTCCGGCGCTTCCGCCGCCGCCCCCGCGCCGCCTTCCTCGCCCAAGAGCGCGCTGAGCCCGCGGCCCAGCGCATTGCGGCGTGGATCGTCGCTCATGCGGCGCTGAGCCGGATCCGCTCACGTCGCAGCACCTCGCCGGCAAGATGCACATAGGCCTGCGACCCCGGACAGCGGAGGTCATAAAGCAGCACTGGCTTGCCGTGGGACGGCGCTTCGGAAATGCGGACGTTCCGCGGGATGACGGTTTCGTAGACCTTGTCGCCGAAATGCCCGCGCACGTCAGCCGCGACCATATCGCTCAAATTGTTGCGTTTGTCGAACATGGTCAATACAACACCTTGTATTTCCAACGTTGGATTTAAGTGGCGCTTGACGCGCTCGATGGTCCGCACGAGATGGCTCAGCCCTTCGAGGGCATAAAACTCGCATTGCAGCGGCACGAGCACTGCCTGTGCTGCGACCAATGCATTGAGGGTTAGCAAGCCGAGCGAGGGCGGGCAATCTATCAGCACATAATCATAAGGCAACGCCGCGCCAGCGAGAGCCTGGCGCAGCCGATACTCGCGCCGCTCCGCGCCGACCAGCTCGATCTCCGCGCCTGAGAGGTCGACCGAAGCAGGAACGACCGATAGCTGCGGCACCTTGGTCGGCACAATGGCGGCACCGACAGGTTGCTCGCCGATCAGCACCTGATAAGAGGTCACCGAACGCGATTGGCGCGGGATGCCAAGGCCGGTGCTGGCATTGCCTTGGGGATCGAGATCGAACAGCAGTACCTTCTTATCAACAGCGGCCAAGGCAGTCGCCAGATTGATTGCGGTGGTGGTCTTGCCGACCCCACCTTTCTGATTGGCTATGGCAATGATGCGAGGCAAGGACGCAGCGTCAGGAACAAGGGCGTCGAATTGGGCCGGCGCAAGGGTCACGGGCAATAGCCTCCAGACGCAAGATGCAGCCGGACGAGTCCGTCAGGCTGGGCTGGCGGTGTGGCCGGATATGCCATGCTTTGGCCGCTTCGGTCAATTCTTCCTCGACCCTTTGTCCTTTCAGGAACAGGCATATGGTCCGTGGCCCCAGAAATCGCTCGGATATTTCCAATAACTCCGGCAACGGCGCGAGCGCCCGTGCCGCGATGACATCGGCGGCAAAGGCGGGAACGCGGTCGATTCGCTGCGCATGAAGGACAGCATACGCTCCAGTGACGCGCAACGCCTCGCGCAAAAAGATAGCTTTGCGCCCATCGGATTCGATCAGGTGGACCTCAGGCACGCCCATGATGGCCAGGACCAAGCCAGGAAGGCCCGCGCCGCTGCCGAGATCCACCAGCTTGCGTGCCCCGCGCGGGATCAAAGGAAAGAGCTGAGCGGAATCGAGGATGTGTCGGCGCCAGACATCGCCCAGCGTATCACGTCCGACAAGGTTAATCCGGCGGGTCCAGGAATTAAGCAATTCTACGTATTTGGCCAACCGGTCTAGTGTTTCACGTGAAACGCCGGTGAGCTTGCCGAAGCCCTCCATCCCTAGGGGCGCGCGGCTAGGGCCGGCCATGGGCTAGCTGCCCGCCTCGCCGACCGGCCGCGCGGGAGCGATCGCGTCGCTCGCTCTCCGCCCCCAGGGCGGAGAGGGCCCAGCTGGCATAGCGCAAGTGCGCTCGCAGGGTGTCCCAGGCACTCTGACCATTAAACCCCGGCCGCCAAGGGCTGGCGCCGGACAAAGCGCAGCAATGCCACCAATGCTGCCGGGGTAACGCCGGAAATCCGCGCCGCCGCTCCCAAAGTTTCAGGTTGGGCACTGCGCAGCTTCGCCCGGATCTCGCTGGATAAACTGCCCACGGCATCGTAGTCGAGATCGCGCGGCAGTCGCAGCGACTCGTCGCGGCGGAAGGCGCGGATATCCGCTTCTTGCCGCTCGATGTAGCCCGCATAGCGAGCGTCGATTTCGAGCTGCTCGACCACCGCCGCCGGGATCGCCGCCAGCTCCGGCCAAAGCCGTGCCAGGCCTGCCATCTCGACCCCGGGATAACCCAGCAGCTCGGCAGCGCTGCGCCCGACGCCATCAGCATTGACCGCGAATCCCCGCGCGCGGAGCGCCGAAGGGCTCATGGAGAGGCGGCGCAACAGCTCCCTCCCTTGTTCCAGCGCCCGACGCTTCTGCGCGAAGGCCGCCGCCCTCTCCCGCCCGACACAGCCTAGTCGCTCGCCCAGCGCGGTTAGCCGTTGATCGGCATTGTCGGCGCGCAGCACCAGCCGGTATTCGGCGCGCGAGGTGAACATGCGGTAAGGCTCGGAGGTGCCGCGAGTGACGAGATCGTCAATCAGGACGCCGATATAGGAGCTGGCGCGGTCGAGGGTGAAGGCCTCGCTTCCCGCGGCCGAAAGCGCCGCGTTGAGCCCCGCCACCAGCCCCTGCGCCGCCGCTTCCTCATAGCCGGTGGTGCCATTAATCTGGCCGGCCAGGAACAACCCTGCCACGCGGCGCGTCTCCAAGCTCGGCCGAAGCTCCCGCGGATCGATGAAATCATACTCGATGGCATAGCCCGGTCGGGTCATCGCCACCCGTTCGAGCCCGGGGATGGTCTTGAGCAGCGCCGCCTGCACTTCGCGGGGCAGCGAGGTGGAGATGCCGTTGGGATAGACCGTATCGTCGTTGAGGCCTTCGGGCTCGAGGAAGATCTGATGGCGTTCGCGTCCGGCAAACCGCACGACTTTGTCCTCGATCGAGGGGCAATAGCGCGGCCCGATGCCTTCGATCTGGCCGGAATAAATCGGCGATAGATGCAAGCTGGCACGGATCACCGCATGGGTCTCGGGCGTTGTCGCGGTGATGTGGCAGGCACTTTGGGGGGTGGTGATGCGCCCGGTCAGGAAAGAGAAGGGCACCGGCGGCTCGTCGCCCGGCTGCGCCTCGAGCCCACACCAATCAATCGTCCGGCCGTCGAGCCGAGGCGGCGTCCCGGTCTTGAGCCGACCGAGCGCAAACCCGGCGCGAGCAAGCATCGCCGAAAGGCCGAGCGAGGGTGGCTCGCCAACCCGGCCCGCCGGTGTAGTTTCGCGGCCGATATGAATGAGCCCTCGCAGGAACGTGCCGGTTGTCAGCACGACCCGACTGGCGCGGATTGTTTCGCGTGCGGAAGTAACGATGCCGGCCACGGCCCCGTCGGCATCGAGCACTAGATCCTCAGCGGCGCCAATGCGGATCACGAGGTTCGGCTGCGCCTCGAGCAGCGCCAGAATGGCCTCGCGGTAGAGCTTGCGGTCCGCTTGCGCCCGTGGCCCGCGCACTGCCGGGCCTTTGCTGCGGTTGAGAACTCGGAACTGGATGCCAGCGCGATCGATTGCGCGGCCCATAATCCCATCCAGCGCA
>JASHRZ010000311.1 GCA_030037055.1 Alphaproteobacteria bacterium | reverse complement strand
CGGCGGCGCTGGCGGCGCTGGGCCTGCACGCCCTGCAGCATCGCGGCCAGGAGGCGGCCGGCATCGTTGCCTATGACGGCGAGCAGTTCCATGTCCATCGCGGCATGGGTCATGTCGGCGAGAATTTCAGCTCAAAGGAAGTGATCGGCCGGCTCGGCGGCCATTCCGCCATCGGCCATGTGCGCTACGCCACCACCGGCGAGGTGGCAATGCGCAACGTACAGCCGCTGTTCGCCGATTTCGAATTCGGTGGCCTCGCCATCTGCCACAACGGCAACCTCACCAACTCCTATCATTTGCGGCGCAAGCTGGTCGCCCGCGGCAGCCTGTTCCAGTCGACCAGCGATACCGAAGTCATCGTCCATCTCATCGCCACCAGCGTGAAGCGCACGGTCGAGGAGCGCATGGTCGACGCGCTGCGCCAGGTCGAGGGCGCCTACTCGCTGGTGGCGTTGACCCAGAACGGCCTGATCGGGGTGCGCGACCCGCAAGGGGTCCGGCCGCTGCTGCTGGGCAGGCTCGGCGACGCCTGGATCCTCGCCTCGGAGAGCTGCGCGCTCGACATCATCGGCGCCAATTTCGTGCGCGATGTCGAGGCCGGCGAGCTCGTCATCATCAACGCGCTCGGCTTGCACAGCAGCAAGCCCTTCGAGCGCGCCAGGCAGCGCTTCTGCGTGTTCGAGTACATCTATTTCGCGCGGCCCGACAGCGTCGTCGAGGGCATCAGCGTCTATGAGGCGAGAAAGCGCATCGGCGTCGAGCTCGCGCGCGAGAGCCACGTCGCCGCCGATATCGTCATCCCGGTGCCGGATTCCGGCGTCCCGGCGGCGCTTGGCTATGCGCAGGAGAGCGGCCTGCCCTTTGAGCTCGGCATCATCCGCAACCACTACGTCGGCCGCACCTTCATCGAGCCGACCGACCAGATCCGCCATCTCGGCGTCAAGCTCAAGCACAACGCCAATCGCGTGAAGCTCAGGGACAAGCGCGTTGTTCTCGTCGACGATTCCATCGTGCGCGGCACTACCTCGACTAAGATCGTCGCGATGGTGCGCCAGGCCGGCGCGCGAGAGGTGCATATGCGCATCTCGAGTCCGCCGACCAGCCATTCCTGCTTCTACGGCATCGCCACGCCCGAGCGCGAGAAGCTGCTCGCCGCGCGCATGGACGTGCAGGAGATGGCGCGCTTCATCGGCGCCGACAGCCTCGCCTTCATCTCGATCGACGGGCTCTATCGCGCCATGGGCGAAAAGCGCCGCGACCCGGCGGCTCCGCGCTTCTGCGACGCCTGCTTCACCAGCGAGTATCCGATCGCCCTCGTCGACCACGACGCCGGCAAGGTCTCGACCCAGCTTTCGCTGCTCGCCGAAACCGTCTAGCGCCGTGGCCGAAGCTCCGGTCAGGCGCCTGAAAGGGCGCCTCGCGCTCGTTACCGGCGCCTCGCGCGGCATCGGCGCAGCGGTGGCGCGGCGGTTTGCCGCCGAGGGCGCGCATGTCATCCTGGTGGCGCGCACCGTCGGCGGGCTCGAGGAGCGCGACGACGAGATCCGCGCCGCGGGCGGCAGCGCCACGCTGGTGCCGCTCGACCTGCGCCAGTTCGACCAGATCGATCAGATGGGTGCGGCGCTCTACCAACGCTTCGGCCGGCTCGACGTGCTCGTCGGCAACGCCGGCGTGCTGGGCTCGCTCTCGCCGATGGGCCATTTCGCGCCCGGCGTCTGGGACGAGGTGATCGCCACCAACCTTACCGCCAATTGGCGCCTCATCCGCTCGCTCGATCCGCTCCTGCGCCTCTCCGACGCGGGCCGCGCCTTGTTCACCACCTGCGCTGCCGGGCGCGAGGCGGTGCCCTATTGGGGCGCCTATGCCGCGAGCAAGGCGGCGCTGGAGGCGATGGTGCGGATCTATGCCGGCGAAGTGACGAAGACGAGGCTCAAGGTGAACCTGGTCGATCCCGGCATCGTCGCCACCAACCTGCGCGCCCAAGGCTTTCCCGGCGAGGACCGCGCGCGTCTTGCCCGTCCGGAGGACGTGACGGAGCCGTTCATCGCGCTAGCATCGGCCGAGTGCACGCGCAACGGCGAGATTGTCCGCGCGTAACCCCGCCTGTGACCTATACCGGGCGCTCGTCACCGGCGCCGGCTGCCTCTACGCCCCCCGGTGATGCCGGCCGAGAACAACATCATCGTGGTGACGATCAACCATCGCTTGGGCGCCCCCGGCTGGCTGGTCGAGCCCGGACCGGTCGCCAGCTCCCCCAGCTTCTTCGAGAATAGCGGCGATGCCGGCGATTACGGTCTGATGGATCAGCAACTCGCGATGCAATGGACGCATCCCAACATCGCCGGCTTCGGCGGCAATCCCGGCAAGCCAACGATCGGCGGCGAATCGGCCGGCGGGCTCAGCGTCTTGAGGAATCTCGCCTCGAGCACGAGGACGCAATCATCGGGAGCGGCGCCCATATGCCGCACGACCTGCCCTCGCAAGCGACCTATGAGGCGCTCTTCGGCGCAGCCTTCAATGAGGCGCTCGGCTGCACGCCGCCTTCGGATGCGGCATGTTTGCGAGGCAAGACCGTCGCGGACATCCTCGGCGCCCAAAACGCGGTGTTCGGGCCCAACGCGATCGCGCCCGATTTCGGCACGAAGATCCTTCCGCAAGCGCCAGGAGCATTTCTGCGGATATCTGGTAGCCGGTCGTCACGCCGAAGCGCAGCAATAGCAGAAGCTCTTCGTCGAACCTTCTTGTCATTGGCGAAACGCCCCGCGCTTGCGGGGCTTTTGTCACCCCTCACGCCTCGGCGTAAGGATTCTGACCTTTGCGCAGCATCATGCGGATCGGCACGCCCGGAAGGTCGAATTCCTCGCGCAGGAGATTGACGAGATAGCGCCGGTAGGCATCTGGCAGCGCGCCCGGCTTCGAGGCGAAGAGCGCGAAGGTCGGCGGGCGGATGTTCGCTTGCGCCATGTAGCGCAGCTTGAGGCGGCGGCCGGAGACCAGCGGCGGCGGATGGCGCTCTTGCACGCGGGCAAGCCAGCGGTTGAGGCGCGGCGTCGCGATGCGCCGGTTCCAGGCCGCATGGGTCTCGATCACCGCCGGCATGAGCTTTGCAAGACCCGCGCCGCTCAACGCCGAGAGCGTCACCGGGCGGAGCCCCGCGAGCTGCGCCAGCGAGGTCTCGAGCCGATCCCTAATCCGCCGCAGCGCCGCCGGCTTGTCCTCGACCAAATCCCATTTGTTGACGGCAAGGACGAGCGCGCGCCCTTCGCCCTCGACCATCTCGGCGATGGCGAGGTCCTGCTTCTCGAGCCCTTGCGTCCCGTCCACCACCAGCACCACCACCTCGGCGAAGCGGATGGCCCGTAGCGTGTCGGCGACGGAGAGCTTCTCGAGCTTCCCCTCGACCTTGGGCCGGCGCCGCAGCCCGGCCGTGTCGATGAGCCGCACCGCGCGGTCGCGCCACCGCCAGAGCGTGGCGATGGCATCACGGGTGATGCCCGCCTCGGGGCC
>JASHRZ010000310.1 GCA_030037055.1 Alphaproteobacteria bacterium | reverse complement strand
CGATCGCAGCACGCCGGTCCGCGAAACGGCGTCTTGATGAACTGAGCCGGGATTTCTTCCGACCCTGACACAGACAGGCGCGCTTATGAAAGAAAAGACCATAGGCTCAAAGGACGCACCATCCATTTTCCTCGGCGATGTTGCTGCCCTGCAACGCCCCTCCTGGTTCCGTTGCGGATGCGAGACCTCAACCTTTCCGTCGGGCGAGTCGCAAGGACTCGCTTCGGCTGGCCACGCGGCAATTGCAGCCATGCGAGTTTAACTCGCAATGAGTTAGCTAATGGCAGCAGAGGGAACGCTACCATGACAGGCGGCACGGTCGTGTGAAAAGCGTCACATCCCGCGCTCGTTTGGCTCGCTGACGTGCTCGCCCGGATCTCCGACCACAAGCTCGCCGAGTTAGCGGCGCTGCTGCCCTGGAATTGGAAGTCTCGGCCTGCCACACTGGCGGCGTGAGGCTCGGACCAGCGCGCCGACGGTCAGCCCCGACGGTCGAGCGTGAACAGCTCCTGCGCGCGGCCGACGCCGCGCAGCGCATAGCGGCCGACGGAGACGAAGCCTGGGCGGGCCGCGGCGCCTGCCGCCTCGACGAAGGCCGCCGACAGCAGCAAGGGTTGCTCGGCGGACCGGCACATCGCGGCGATGCGGCTCGCCATGTTCACCGCCGGACCGACGACGGTGAAATCCAGCCGTGAGACGCTGCCGATGTTCCCGTAGAACATCGCGCCGGCATGAAGGCCGAGATAGAACTCGGTCGTCGGCAGGCCCGCGCCGGCGCGGCGCGTATTGAGCGCGGCGACGTGGCGCTGCGCCGTCTCGGCCGCGGCCAGCGCCCGGGCGCAGGCGTGCTGGGGCTCGTCCTCGGCGAAGATCGCGAGGACGCCGTCGCCGATCAGCTTCAGCACATCGCCGCCTTCGCCTGAAATCGCCGAAATGACGGCATCGGCATAGTCGTTGAGCAAGGGAATGATCTGCTCAGGCGGCGCGGTGTCGGAGATCTGGGTATAGCCTCTGAGGTCGCTGTACCAGATCACCGCGCGGATCTTCTCGGCGGCGCCGCGGCCGATGCTACCGCTAAGCACGCGCCTGCCGGCATCGCGGCCGAGATAGGTCTCGACCAGGGTCTGGGCGATGCGCGCGAGCGACGCCGATTTGACCGCGAGGCCGAGCGCGGCGCTCAAGCGGCGGAGCGCGGCGATATCCTCCTCGGCGAAGCCTGCGGGTGCGTCCGTCGCCCAGGAGGTATAGACGCAGTCCATCTCGCCGATGACGCCGTCGGCGGCGAAGCGATGGATCAGCGCGACATAATCGACCATGTCGTCCGCGCGCAGCTCATCGAAGGTGGTAAGCGGCGGCAGGTCGGGCGCATCAAGGCGCTGGCGGTACAGGCGCTCGCCTGATTCGATCAGGCGATAGAACGAGCTGCGACGCCAATTCTCGGCGGCTTCGCCCTCCTTGGTCGGCCCGTATTCGATGATCTTGACCTCGTCCGGCGCATCCGAGCGCCAGCGGAAGGCCCGCCCTTCATGGATCGGATGCAGCGTGTCGACGAGCACCAGCGCTCGCTCGACGGGCAGACCGGCGGCACGCGCGCGGCGGCAGAATCCGCTCAGCAGCACCGTCTCCGACTTTCCGGCGAGGCCGCTGTCGATCAGCCACCCGGCGATCTCCGCAACGTCAGCATCGTCCATCCTGGCCGCGATCTTATAGACGGGCGCGGAACCGGCCAAGTTGTACTTTGGAAAGATGGGCATGAGCAGCACACCGTCACTTCCTGTCCGTCCTCGCGTTCGGCCGCTTAGATGCGGGACAGCGTACCGGCTATCTCGGGTATCGACGATATCCTTCCCTCCAATCGCCGAGGAATACCTGCTGCCCTTGCTCAAGCGTCAGCACATGGCGGGGTCCGCGTGCACCGCCGCACCTTCCGCCAGCTCTTCATCACCGACCTCGGCCACAACCAGCCCACCATCCTGCTCAGCAACGACAACCACGCCACCGCCCGACAGCTGGTCGCTCGTTACGCCAAACGCATGCTCATCGGCGACACCAACGACCCCGCTAATTTCGGAGGGTATTCCTGGGCCTACACGCTCACCCATGTCCTTGAGCAATGCGGCGACGATCTGACGCGCGAGAACCTGATGTATCAAGCAAGCCATATGAAGGATTTTCACGCGCCGGGCCTGATGCCGGGAATCGCCATGAGCACGAGGTCCGACCGACTACCGCCCCATCAAGCAATTTGTCCAGCAACGCTTTGACGGGCAGACCTGGGTGCCATTCGGCAGAGTGATTCAGGTGAGCGCCGCGAACTGAGGCAGTTGCTGCGTCAGGCTCAGAACTTCGGCTTCTGGCACCGAGCTGCCGGAAACCACCGATGCTTTGAATTTATGGGTTTTGAACCTAGTCCGGCCCAGTCGAAGCGGCGTAGTAAGTCGGTGAATTCATTCTGACCGGCGGCTCCGAACTGGCGGAGACGGAGTGGCTCTATCGAGTTGGTGCTATCTGAGCGCTGGGCGATGCCTCAAGTTGCCACTAGAGTAATATCAAGAGATGCCGCCTCGAACTGCCGGCACTAGGGAGGACCACCATGATGACAATAAGGCGCGCCGCCTACCCGCTCGCCCTGCTGATCTGGCTGGTGCTCGTCTCAGTTGGTCTGGCTCAAAGCCTGCCAATGGCGACGCCCGAGGAGGTCGGCCTTTCCTCCGAAAGACTAGCGGTTCTTACCGAAACCCTACGCGCAAACGTGGCGAAATCCGAAATTCCTGGGGCGGTACTGCTTATCGTCCGCAAGGGCAAGATCGGCTATTTCGAAGCGTTCGGTGCTCTCGATCCTCAGACCCACACGTCGATGACCAAGGATGCGATCTTCCGCATCCATTCCATGAGCAAGCCAATCACAACGGTCGCCGCGATGACGCTGTTCGAGGACGGCAAGACCGGCCTTGAGGAGCCGGTCGGAAAATATCTCCCGCAATTGATGAAGCTCCAGGTCGCCGCCGACAACAAGCCGGACCCCGAGGCCGACCCGAGCAAGCTTACCCTGGTCCCGACCAACCGCCCGATCTCCATACAGGACTTAATGCGCCATACCTCGGGCTTTACCTACGGCTTCTTCGGCACCACGCCGGTGAAGAAGCTCTACCTGGAATCCCATCTAATCGACGGCGATCCGACCAACGCCGAATTCGTTGATAGAATCGCGAAGCTGCCGCTTTCCTACCAGCCGGGCACCACCTGGGATTATAGCCATTCCACGGACGTGCTCGGCCGTCTCATCGAGGTCGTCTCGGGTAAGTCGCTGTTTGCCTACGAAAAGGAGCGCATTCTCGACCCGCTCGGCATGACGGACACAAGTTTCTACGTCACTGATCCGGCGAAGCAATCGCGCATCGCCGAGCCCTTCGAGAAAGACCGCCGTATCGGTGAGGGTGCGGTCATCGGCGATCCCCGACAGGCCGGCAAATGGGAATCGGGCGGCGGCGGTATGGTATCGACCGCAATGGACTACGCGCGCTTCCTCCAGATGATGCTCAACGGTGGAACGCTCGATGGCAAGCGCATCCTCGGACCGAAAACGGTCGCCTACATGACCACCGATCACCTCGCCGGGGTGGTCGCCCCTGGGCCGTACTACCTGCCCGGTCCCGGCTACGGCTTCGGGCTCGGATTCGCCGTCCGGCGTGAGGCCGGAGTTTCACCCTTTCAGGGATCACCGGGCGAGTACTATTGGGGCGGCGTCGCCGGCACTGCATTTTGGGTCGATCCCAGCGAGAAGATGTTCGTCGTGTTCATGATGCAATCCCCGCCGCAGCGGGTGCATTACCGCTCGATGCTGCGGGAGATGATTTACGCGGCAATCGTTGAGTGACGACGAATCACCGCTTAACCGTTTGCTGCCAGCTGTATTCGATTTGGGCCGGAACGTCCCCTGTCGCGATGGCGCCGATAAGCCGACCGACCGCCGCGACGCGTCCGCGCGGTGAACTGGAAGCCGAGCGAAAATGCCGAGATGAGCAGGGCTCCGAGGACGGCGCCCGCGATGGCAATGATGAGGTCTTTGCCCACGCCTTGCATGCGGCGAACCCCCATTGAAGGTCTGCTGCAGCGCGACTAGCCGACCCACCGCGTGAACCATCGCTAAGGCGGCTGATGACCCAAAGCGGTCGAGCATGCTCGCTCGCGCGTGTTTGGCGAGGACGGTCGAGGGCTATGACGGCGCAATCTATGAGAAACTCGCTTCCTCCCAATACACTCAAGATCACTGTCGACGTTTTTGCATAGGGTCTATACACTCTATGCAGATCTCCCTGGAATCAGGCGCCGTGGGCTAAAGCCCAGCGGCCCCGGGTTGAGACGAAGACACGAAACATCATCGAGGTGACTGTCCGCGCAAGGGATTCAGGCACCAGCAGGCCTCAAGAGGAGGATCGACATGAGCAGGTTGAGCAGGCGCTCTGTGCTTCGCGGTTCTCTCGGGCTCGTTGCGGCCGGCGCGGTGACGCGGCCCTACATCGCCAATGCGGCGGCCACAACCGCGACGGTCTGGCAGCCCCAGGGCTTCATTCCCGAGGAGGATGTCGCGTTCCGTGCGATGGTCGCCGACTATGAGAAGGCGAGCGGGAACAAGATCGACTACAGTATCATTCCTTTCGCCCCGTTGCGGCAAAAGGCGGTCTCGGCGATCGCGAGCGGCGTGGTGCCGGATGAGATCTCGGTCGCGGACTTTGCGTTTGCTCCGCTGAACGCCTGGGGAGACAAGCTCATCGACCTCAGCGACGTGGTGGAATCGCTGACATCGGAATTCAGCCCCACGGCGCTCCGTGCCTCAAATCACTACAACAACGTCACGAAGAGGCGCGGCTATTACCTTGCGCCGACGGCGATGGGCGCCTCTCCTTTCCATATCTGGCGGTCGCTGATCGAGAAAGCGGGGTACAAGACGTCCGATATTCCCAATACCTGGGACGCATTCCTCGACTTTTTCGAGCCGGTCCAGACCAAGTTGCGCGAGCAGGGGATGCGCAACGTCTACGCCCATGGCTACCAACTCACCACCAACGGGGTCGATCCCCTCAACACCTTCAACGCCTTCCTCATCGCCTATGGCGGCAAGGATCTCGTCACGCCCGATGGCAAGCTCCATAGCGATGACCCGCAGGTGCGCGAGGCGGCCGTCAAGGCGCTCGTGAAGCTGACCACGCCGTTCAAGGAAGGCTTCGTGCCGCCGGGTGTCGTCAACTGGAATGATGCCGACGACAATAACGCCTTTCATGCCAAGCTCATCGTCATGGACTACGACGGGTCGATATCGACCGAGCTCGCGCTCTATCACAAAAAGGAGGAATACGACGACATCCTGACCCGCGGCCTGCCGCTCGGCAACGACGGCAAGGAGCTGACAAGCCAAATCCTGGTCTTTGGCTCCGTCATCCCGAAGGGGGCGAAAAACGTCGCGGTGGCCAAGGAGTTCGTGAAGTACCGGACCGAGCCGAAGACGCTGAACGCGACGCTCAAAAGCGGGCTCGGTCGCTGGATCGTGCCGGTGCCCGCGATCGTCAAGAGCGACCCGTTCTGGCTTCAGAGCGATCCGCATCTGACGGCTTACGCCCAGCAGACGACGGTCGGCCCGACGATGCCGGTGTACGAGTCGTTCAACCCGGCCATCGCTCAGGTCAACGCCGAGCATGTCTTCAGCGTCGCGATGTTCGATGTCATGAACAACGCAATGGCGCCGGAACAGGCCGTCGACAAGGCGTTCAAGCGCGCCGAGGCGATCTTCGAGAAATATCCGATCGGCGAGAGCTGAGGGGCGATCGCAGAACGAGAGGCGATCATGGACAGCACGTCGGTTCTCGACATCGGCCATCGGGCAAGGCGGCGCACGCGATCGCGCTATTGGCGCGGCGGCCTCAGAGGCTCCGAGTACGCATGGGCGATCGCCTTTCTCGTGCCTTATGCCGGGGTCTTCCTGGCCTTCGTGGCCTACCCTGTTCTCTACGGGTTGTGGATGGGCAGCGAGGCCAGTCTCTATAGCGAGCTGCTCTCCGACCCCATCTATCTCAGCACGGTGGTCAACACGCTGCTCTACCTTGCGATCGGCGTGAACTTGAAGATGTTCCTCGCCCTCCTGCTGTCGGGCTTCTTCATGCGCCCCGGCTGGTGGATGAAAGCCCTCTTGCTCATCTACGTGCTGCCCTGGGCTGTGCCGGCGCTGCCCACGTTCATTTCGATCCATTGGATGCTCAACGGCGACTGGGGCCTCCTCAACAATGCTCTCTACGCTCTCTTCCACATCCAAGGTCCATCCTGGCTTGGCGAGCGCTGGCTTGCCTTGGGTTCCGCCATCATCTCCCATATCTGGAAGTGGATGCCGTTTTGGACGGTGATCCTGCTCGCGGGCAGGATGGCCATCCCGATGGAGATCCGCGACGCAGCCAAAGTGGACGGCGCGACCGGACTGCACAGCTTCGTCCACATCAGCTTCCCGCTGCTCGCCAACCTTTATCTGATCTGCACCCTGCTTTCGACGATCTTCACGCTCGGCGACTTCAACTCGGTGACCTTTGTCACGGGCGGCGGGCCAGCGAACACGACCCATGTGCTGGCGACGCTCGGTATCCGCGACGCTTTCGACATCTCCCAGCCGCGGCTCGGGGTCGCGGCGGTGATGTCCGCGCTGCCGCTGATGATCCCGCTGGTCATCCTGCTGATGCGCAAACTCCGGACCACGGAGGTGCAGCTGTGAGCGCGGTGACGACCGGCACGAGGCTCGCGGCCAGAGGGTCCACCCACCGCATGCGCCGGGCCGCGCTTCGCCGTCGTTTCGCGGCCAACGCAGCGGCGATGGCGCTCGCCGCCGTTCTGATCGTGTGGTCGATTACGCCGATCTACAACATGGTGATGGTCTCGCTCGAAGCCGAGGGCGACGTGTTTGGCGAGCATATCTGGCCGCCCAAGCCGTCGCTCGACGGCTTCTGGGTCGTCATCACGCAAGGCCATTGGTACCTGGAGTATTTCTGGCACCAGTTCGGCAACAGCCTCTATATCGGCGCAATGACGACGATCCTCACGCTGTTCATCGGTTCGCTGACCAGCTTCTCGGTCGGCCGGATGCGCGTCCGCCACGGCAGGCTGGTCATCAATGCGGCACTCTTGACCTACGTGATCCCGGCGACCTTCCTCGCGATCCCGTTCTATCTGATCATGCAGCACTACGGGTTGGCCAACAATCCATGGTCGGTGATCGCGGCGAATGTCGCTTTCGCGACGCCCTATGCGATCTTCATTTTTCTCGAATACGGCAGGAGCATCCCGATCGAGCTCGACGAGTCCGCGCGGATCGACGGCGCCACGCCGAGCCAGGTCTATCTGCGCATCTACCTGCCGCTGATGGCGCCGGCACTGGTCGCCGTCGGCACCTATGCCTTGCTGCTCGCGTGGAACGAGTTCCTCTACCAGTTCCTCCTGCTGTCGTCGAAGAGCAGCATGACGGTGCCTGTGGCGCTCGCCCAGTTTCTCAACAGCGACGAAGCGCCGTGGAACTACATGATGGCGACGGCGATCGTCTATGCCGTTCCGCCGGTCGTGATTTACTACGCGTTCCGCCGCCGCATGGCCGCCGGCCTCACGATGGGCGGCGTCAAGGGCTGAATCTTCTGACGCAATGCGGGTGGAGCAGCCTGCAGAGATGAGAAATCGGTCTCCGACACTGGTTGCAGATTCGAGCGTGCCCGCGTGGAGGAAATCGCCCCATGGGCGACGCTTGGACGTGATGGGATGGACCGTGTCGAGCTCGGGTCTCCTTCCGATTTGGCGGTCGCGGAAAGTCAGCTTATGGCTGTGCCTACCGAAAACATCATCCGGGGTCGCGATCGGAGGCGAAGGGGTTTAGACTGGCGGTGAATGATCGACACCGTGAGCCTCGTCCTGGGTTTTGTTGCATCGCTGTTCAAGTCGCGGGCGCGGCTCGAAGCCGAGATTTTGGTTC
>JASHRZ010000309.1 GCA_030037055.1 Alphaproteobacteria bacterium | reverse complement strand
GGGGAACGAAGATCTCCCAGACGCCCGCCTCGTGGCGCAGCCGCATCTGGTGGCGGCGGCCGTCCCAGGTGTTGAAATCACCGACCACGGAAACGCGGCGGGCATTCGGCGCCCACACCGCGAACCGCACGCCCGGCACGCCGTCCACCACCATCTGGTGCGCGCCTAGACATTGAGCGAGGTCGCGGTGCTTCCCTTCCGCGAGCAGGTACACGTCGAGTTCGCCCAGTAGCGGCCCGAAGGAATAAGGATCCTCGGTCTCCTGGATCGGACCGCCCCAGTCAATGCGCAACAGATACGGCCCCGGTCCGGGGCACGGGCCGACGAACAGGCCGGTGTTGCGCATCGGGCTGAGCGTCGTCTGCAGGTTCGGCTCGTCGCGGGCGACCGCTGTGACGGCAAAGGCACCCGGCACCATGACGCGCAGGACGTCGCCGGAAACGCTGCGGTGCGGACCCAGCACCGCGAACGGATCGAGGCTGCGCCCGTCGATGACCGCTTGCAGCGCTGGCGCAATGCGCGGTTCCTCATCCATCCTGCGCCGCCTCGCCGAAGGCGATGATCCGGGCCGCGATGCGCTCTAATCCGCGCACCGGAATCCCAAGCCAGGGTGGACGGTTCGCCGCCTCGTAACAAATTTCGTAAGCCGCCTTTTCCAGCAGAAACAGGTCGAGCAACGCCGGCTCGTTCGCTTCCGATACCCATTGCCGCGCGCTTTGCACATGGCCGACACGGTAAGCTGCGAGGAAGGCCGCGGATGCATCGTCGACGAACCGGTCCAACACCTTTGCTTGTCCGGGCGAAGTATGTGCGGCGCCTTCCGCACGGCCCGAGGCGACGGCGACGGCATAGTCGAACGAGCGCAACAGCCCCGCGACATCGCGCAGTGGACTGGTTTTGGCACGCCGTTCTGCCAGTGGGCGGGCCGGCTCGCCTTCGAAGTCGATGATGAACGCGTCGCCCGAGGAGACCAGTATCTGTCCCAGGTGAAAATCGCCATGCACCCGCATCTTCAACGTGCCCGGTGCGACCTTGGCCAAGATCTCGATCGCCGCGTCTAGGGCCTCACGCTGAGTGTGGAGCTCGCTTGCCGCAGTTCTTGTCGTCTCGTCGGGCCATTGCGTGACCGAGGCAAGCGCGGCAAGCGCGGCATCGAGCTGGGCGCGCGCGCCGTCTGACCAGGCGCGAGCGTCATGTGCCGTCACGTTTTCCGGCGCGAAGTCAGCATTGTCGGTCGGGGCAGCGAGAACCGCGTGCAATTCCGCGAGGCGGCGGCCGATCGCGGCGGCGAAGTTTCCGTAATTGGCGAGCGTTTCGGCCATATCCTCGCTCTTCGCGTCGGGATCGACCACTTGCGCCGAATTGAGCACTCGCGACAGGAAGTCGAGCGTCCAGCCCCAGCCATCGCCCTGATTGCGGACGAAGCCCTGGACCAGGACGATCGTGTGCGGTGTGCCATCCGCATCGTACCTCGTCACTTCGCCCAATAGCGGCGCCGTGTTGGTGTAGCCGCGTTCGGTCAGGTAGCGGCCCATCTCCGCTTCAGGGTGGGTTCCCGGAAAGACGCGCCGCACCAGCTTGAACACCGCGAGATCACCACCGATGATCAGCGAGCTGTTCGACTGCTCTGCCGACAGGCGGCGGATTTCCGGCGTGGGCGGGAACTCGATCTCGGCCAGCCGCGTGGTGGGCAGGAAACGGATCTCGCCTGCAGCGAGCGGCCGGACAGCCGCTTCCGCCAGCGCCCGCAACACTGCGACTGGCAGCGCGTCGGTGGCGAAGGCGTCGGTCAGGAAACCCACCCGCCGGCCGCGCCGCACCCGCGCCAGGGCAAGCTGCTGCGCCAAGGCATCGCCGGTGTCGTCTTCCCAGGCGATCGTCAGAGGGAGCAGATAGCTCTCGGTGCGGCTCGGGAGGCTGACCTCTACTTCGGTCAAGATTAGGTCGACCCCG
This sequence comes from Alphaproteobacteria bacterium, assembly GCA_030037055.1. GTDB lineage: Bacteria > Pseudomonadota > Alphaproteobacteria > ATCC43930 > CGMCC-115725 > DAHUYF01. The sequence goes on along the minus strand of JASHRZ010000309.1, from coordinate 703 downwards.
CGACCGGATATCGGCTCGGCAACCGAGATCCTCATCCCGTCGATCTGCGCGTCCTTAGACGCGAACCAGCGACGGCGCGCTAGATAGGCCGGCAGCGCCTCTTGCTCCAGCACACGCCGTTCCGCCGGAGCCAGCACATCGCTGATACCATTGCGCAACACTAACGTTGTGAGCTCGGCCATCGGTTCAGGTGCCGGCAGATGCCAATCCGGCAGACTGGCGTCGGTGGACAGGATGAACCAGTAGAAGCCAAACGGCGGCAACGTGAGCAAATAGGGCAATTGGCCGATCGGCGGAAAGGTCGAGCCGCCGGTCAGATCCACCGGGATGCGCCCGGCAAAGTCCGAGAGTCGGAGCTCGACCGCTTGGATCACCCGCGAGACGTTGCAGACGCACAGGATCGTCTGGTCTTGGTACTCGCGCAGATAGGCGAGGACCTTGCGATTGCCGGGGTATAGGAAACGCAGCGTGCCCCGGCCGAATGCCTTGTGTCGCCGGCGCACTGTCAGCATCCGCCGCATCCAGTTCAATAGCGAATACGGGTCGCTCGCCTGTGCTTCGACGTTGATCGCTTCGAAACCGTAAACCGGGTTCATGATCGGTGGAACCACCAGGGTCTCGGGACTGGCGCGGGAGAACCCGCCATTACGATCGGGCGACCATTGCATCGGCGTGCGCACCCCATCGCGATCGCCAAGGCGGA
>JASHRZ010000308.1 GCA_030037055.1 Alphaproteobacteria bacterium | reverse complement strand
GGGGGTGCACGCTGTGCTCCAGCATCTCAGGAACGAGTTCCTCATGACGATGAGGCTGGCCGGCACGCCGGACGTCAAGAGCATCACGCGCGACCATGTCTTGCGGGTCGAAGGCGGTGCAGCCTAGTAGCTCGTGCTGCAGCGCCGCGCGTCAGGGCGCCGTCATGTTGAAGGTGTGACACGAGTTGCAGTAGGTCACCGAAGTCTTGTGGACATGATGGTAGCTTCGGCTTGCGCTATTAATCTTGGATTAAGGGTCATGTTCTAAGCTCAGGCTTTTGAGCGGCCAGCGGCTTTACCGCCAGCCGCGAGCGACGCGTGCCACCGATGCATCATGTGAGTTTGCTAGCAACCGCTGACGGGCGATGGATCCCCTCCGACGGCGCCGAGCTTTTGGACCTGCTGGGGGATTCTACGCCGGACTTCGATCCCGTAGGCTTCGTCGTGCGCAATCTGGGCTTCGTTCAATACGACGTCTTTGCGGACAACTTCGCCCAGATAACTCTCTTCCCCAAGCGCGTAGCGATGCCAGCGCTGGAAGCTGTGCAGCAGCGCATCCTGTCCGACACCATCCGGCTCTTCCGTCTCGATTACCTCGACGACGAGACCAAGCGCTGGACGCAACAACTGGCCATGAGCCCCCGCGAGGCGATCGGACGGCTGAACCGTCTCTGCGGCGCCTTTGACGCAGCAGCGGCGACCGGGCCGTATCACATGGAGAGCCTGGATCTTGGCGCGGTCATGACCGACGAGACGCATCCGGCGCACGCGCTGGTGCGCAAATGGCGCAGCTCCTTCTACCGTTTCGACGAGACGGTCCTGCCCTTCATCCAAAGATGCGGGCTGTCGACAGAGTGGATGGTCATTAGTGTCGACCTGAAGGCGCGCGAGCCGCGGTTCCGCTATATCGGCGAAGCCTACCGTCTGCTCTATGGCGACGAGTTCTTTCTCCGCGGCCTCGGAGAGCGCGTCAGCGACCAGCCTGACCAAGCTTACGGCTCGTGGGTGTCGCCGTTCTATGTCGAGGTCGCAGCCACCTGGCAGCCGCGGCTCGACCGCTGCACGGCGGAGGTCAAGAAATCAGTGCTTGGCCGCTACGATTACGAAAGGCTCATACTTCCCTGGAGCACCGAATCCGACGAGATCTTCCTGACGCTGTCGAGCCGGCTTGTCGACAAGGATGCCGGCGCTTCGTCCACCGACAGCACGGTGCGCAAAAAGAGCGCCAAATCATCATAGGCCTCCTGCTGGGTGATTGAGGCGACTGCCACCCGCAGGTCGCCCCAGGGCGAGCCAGGAAAGAAGATGCTGTGGTCGGTGCGCGGGAAGCCATAGGCGTCGATAACCCGCTGATGCACGTCCGGCTGTGTCAGGATGAAGATGTAGTCGAGCGGCCATCGTGACATCTGATAGGCGCGGCACATCCGCGAGATCAGTGGCGTTAGCCTGAGCTTGCGGTAATCCGGCCGGATCCAGAAGGCCGCGCCGCAATTGACCAGGCCAGTGATGGATTTAGTGATCTCGGCGGTGATGGTGCAACGCTGGCCAATCTCGCGGCCGCCATAGAACATCAGCCGAACCTCATCATTGAGCGTCGTCTCCGGCCAGTGGTAGGTGCGGCCTCCCACAGTGAAGACGATGTCGCCATCCTTGTTCTCGCCACAGATCCAGACGGCGTTCTCCGCCGACGCACCATAATCCGGATCAAGCATGGTCACTAACTTGAACCAGTTGCCGTTTTCGCCTTTTGCCAGTTCTCGCTCGTTATGCGCGACGAGCGCGTCGAAATCGTGCCGCACGCGCACGGTTATGCCGAGCGCGCGCATGATCATGTTGAGACGCAGGACAAGCGGGACGATGACTTCTGGCGGGCCGTGATCGAGCGTGAAGGCGTCGAGGATGTGGCTTCCCTGCGCCGGGATAACGTTGGGAAATGGCTGGGACATTGATCCCTCCCTGGATATCCGGTTCCGGTGTTCTACCGGCTTATGGCTTGCCCCTCATTCTCGGCTAGAATTCTGCCGGAGAAAACCCCTTTTTTGAACCGGCGCCGCCGCCTGGCTCTTGATCCGGAGGGCGCCCGCTCCGGCGCCGGACGATCGGCGGGCACGCGCCGTCAGCGCGCGCGTCGCGACGGCGAGAGCAAACTCATTTTGGCGACGACACTGCCCGCTGCGCGGAAGACGACGCCGTCAGGCCCGAATCGGCCCTCCTCCGCGGCGCGATTCCTGTGACCCATGTCGGCAATGCCGGCGACGCGTGGACAGTTCTGCTGTTGAGGCCGAAGCCGCTGTGCCGCAGAGCCTCACCATCGGCTAATCCGGACGGCAACGCCATAACACTATGAACCTATGAACCGCCGTGTCGAAATCGTGTGAAAATGACGCTCTGATTGTCGAACCAATTTTGCTCTAAATCGAGGAATCGAATCGACGCGATCCACGGATGATAATGATGCGTTAAGTCGTAGGCGCGAGACTCGGCGCCGTTGATCATAATAGCGAGGACAGTTTATGAGCAGCGACAAGCAACAGGAGTCCTTCCAGCGGCCCGGTCAGCAACAGCCTAATTGGGCGCAGAAGGGACCGCAGCAGCCCAAGCCGCAAGGTCAGCAGCCGCAGCACGCCGGCCAGGGGGCGCCATCGAACCGCCCCGCCAGCTCAGGCAACTTCGGCAAGAAATAGTCATCGGCCGGGGACGCCGAGGCTCGGCGTCCCCGGTTTTCCTTCCAAGCCAAGCGCCTCACGCCTGGGTCTTCCTCGGAACTTCAAAGCCATCGAGCATCCGCCAGTCTGGAACCTGCCCACGCCGCAGCGGAGGAACAATTCTCGTTCCGACCATTTGCGGCCGCACCGTTGTGCTCGCCCATCGTCAAGTGGACGAACTGGTCACGCGCGCGCGGCCGCTTCTGAAATCGAACGAAGAGCGGCTATGCCGCCGGTGCTGTGGTACCTCAACTTGGACCACCTGCGTCTTCCTCACTCTCAGTGCCGACTGCGCCAACCATTATCTCTCCCCCTTTGCGCCGAGCTGATTGTCGCGACCGTAGCCCCGAGTGCAAACCATCCGCGCGTAGCATAGTCTTGGAATTTCAAAGCAGATGCGACGGTAGCCCAGCTATGCTACCTGCTTGCGGGTGAGGTGTCGCAAGGGGCCGGTTTACCAGGGAGGGACAAATGCGTTTGCGGGACAAGGTCGCGATCGTCACTGGCGCCGCTTCGGGAATGGGTGCGGCGACTGCACTGCTCTTCGCCCGCGAGGGCGCCAGGGTGGTTGTCGCCGATCTCCTCGCCGCCGAAGGCGAGCAGGTGGTCGGCCGCATCAAGGAAGCAGGCGGCGAGGCGAGGTTCCAACCGCTCGACGTGACCAGCGAGAAGGATTGGCAGGGCGCGGTTGGTGCCACCCTTGCCGCTTACGGCCGGATGGATGTCCTGGTGAACAATGCTGGGATCAGCGGCAGCGATCCCGATCTCTTAAGCATGGCGGTGTGGGACAATGTCATGACCGTCAATGCCAAGGGCTGCTTCCTCGGCATGAAATACGTCATGCCGGAGATGCAGAAAGCCAAGCGCGGCGCGGTGGTCAACATCTCGTCGATTTCGGGCTTCACCGGGCAGAAGATGGTGCACATGGCCTACAACGCCTCGAAGGGGGCGGTGCGGCTCATGACCAAATCGGCGGCCGTGCAGTTCGCGTCCTACGGCATCCGCGTCAATTCCGTCCATCCCGGCATCATGCCTCCGATGCGCACCTCGAAGCTGACCGCCGATCCGGCGATCCGCGCCAAGTTGCTGAATGCGGTTCCGATGGGCCGCGAGGGCCGCGTCGAGGAGGTCGCCTATGCGAGCCTGTTCCTCGCCTCGGACGAGGCCTCCTACATCACCGGCACCGAGCTCGTGGTCGACGGCGGCTTTCTCGCGATGTAAGACGCCGACACCAGGCTGTCACTGCGAACTATCATCGTCGCGAGGAGTGCCGGCCCATTTTCTTCTCGCCGCTGTGAACCGCAGTCCGGGGCTCAGGCTCGACTTGCGCTGGAGCCTCCTTCCACGATCTCCCTTTACCGCGTCGGCAACCGAGAATCCGACGTCGCTTGCGCAGCGCGAGCGCATCTATGACGGCATGCGCAAAGCCGGGGTGCCGGAGGAATGAGTGGCGACGCCGTCGCGGAGGAATCCCCCAGACCCCTGTGACAATACTGTGAAAGAAGGACATCACTGCTCTAAAGAATAGCCGACCACCCGCCACGCGTCCCCAACTCCTGGTCCGGTCCGGATCACACCCGACTTTTGCAATAGTATCTTCACAATTCGGAAGAACTGATCGGGTCAGGTTGTCGCAGCGCGGACTCTAGATTGACAGCCCTCCTTTTTTCTGATGTCCTTTACTTGGATGCGTCGGCGCTTGGGGGGACTGATGCGCGATGCGCTATCCCACTTTTGAGTTCCTTATAGATACTTGACCCGCGCGGGCGACGCGTTCCTGCGGCGCTATGGAGGCCCGCAGCCCCGTCAATCCGTCTCCATCAAGGGAGGGGACATGAATATGCAACGCTGGGTCATTTCTGGCTCGATGAGTCTCGGACTCATCATGCTTACCTGTCCGGCTTTTGCGGATTGTTCGGCTCTGCCAAGCTGGTCGCAGCTCCGGTCGGCCCTCATGAGTGCCGTTGCAACTAAAGGCAATGGCGGGCTTGGTTTCAACATGTGGGGCACGCTGGTGGCCAACGACGGCACCGTCTGCGCCGTCGCGTTTTCGGGTAGCAATTATACCTCTCAATGGCTGGGTAGCCGTGTCATCTCCGCGCAGAAGGCGAACACGGCCAACGACTTCAGCCTGGGCACGGGCACACCGGGAAGCAGCGCGTTTCCGCATGGTCTGGCGCTGTCGACGGCCAACCTGTACTCGGCCGTACAACCAGGCGGTAGCCTCTATGGCTTGCAGCACAGCAATCCCGTCGATACAGCGGTCGCCTACGACAACGACAATGGCAGCCCGGCGAGCGCATCTGAATTCGGAACTGCGAACGATCCGATGGTTGGTCTCCGCATCGGCGGCGTCAATGTTTTCGGCGGCGGGCTGGGGCTCTATCAAGGAGGGGTCAAAGTCGGCGGCGTCGGCGTGAGCGGCGACACCTCCTGTACTGACCATATGGTCGCTTGGCGCGTCCGTCACCTCTTAAACCTCGACGGGTTAGGCCCCGTCCAAGGCGTGTCGGGTGAAACGGGACTGCCCGACAACATCATTTTTGATATCAAGCCGAACCCAGATGGCGGCACAGGCATCAGCGCCGGCGGCTTCGGGCATCCCACGTGCTTGAACAACCCTAACCCCAGCATCCTGCCACCGGTCCATTGAGAGCACTCGCCAAGTATTGCAGACGGAAGCTCGTTTCACTCATGGCCGGGATTCGGCCCTCGCGCCGGCCCGGCCATGAATATCGCGGCGTTGTCAAGCGCCACAGCGGACTCATGCCTATGCATTCGATACCCGGATATGTTCCGCCGCACCGACGACGACGTTGGCAGATTCTTTAGGCTCAGAAGCCGGGCGAGATTCCCGTCTATCAGGCGTTCAAGTTCGAGCCGATGATCAACGTGAACACCGCGAATGCGCTCGGGATCGAGAGTCCGGCCTCGCTTCTCGCCAACGCCGACGACGCGATCGACTGAGCCGGCGCGATTTTCTCGGATTTATCGGCAGCACGGCGCCGATATAGCTTCGCACCGCAATCGCGCAGCAAATATCCGATCGCGTGCGTCTAATCGAGCTCCCGGCTCGGCTCGCTGAGGCCGAGCCGGAGTGGCACGAGGCGTTGCTGCACGGGATTTGCGGCTATGCCCTAGGCAGCCGGCATGAGGTGAGCGGCGCGTGGGCCGAGCTCCACCGAGGTCGTCCAGAAGCGATCCAGCCTGCGCAATACGGCGAAGGCATTGGTCAGGTCCTGCTCGGTGAGCGGGCCCTTCGCCAGCGCCGCCATGTGGCGCTCATGCATAGCCGCAATCCTGTGGCGCATCGCCTGGCCCTTTTCGGTGAGGCGCACCCGGACCATGCGCCGGTCACGGGTCGAGCGCTGTTGGACGAGGTAGTCGGCCTCGACCAGCTTCCTGAGGTTGTAGGTGACGTTCGAGCCCAGGTAGCAGCCCCGCAGGGTCAGCTCAGTGACCGTCATCTCGAGGTCACCGATGTTGAACAGCATCAGCGCTTGCACGTTGTTGACGTCGTGCGCGCCCAAAGTGTCGAGCTCGAGTTTCACCACCTCCAGGAACTGGCGGTGGAGGCGCTCGACGAGCGCGAGGACGTCGAGATAAACGGTCTCCATGGCATCCTCGA
>JASHRZ010000023.1 GCA_030037055.1 Alphaproteobacteria bacterium | reverse complement strand
GGCGCCGGTCTTCGCCGCATCAGCCAGGATCTCACCGGGATCGCTTACTCGGGCGACGTCCGTCTTGGTGGTGTCGGAGCTGGCGCCGTCGGCGGGCGGACTCGTCGTCGTAGTCCCGCCTTTACCCAGTGCGGCGGTGTCGGCCGCCGGCGCAAAGCTCGCCAGCGCGCTTCGCGGTTGCGACAGGAAGGGGGTTGTCAGGCCGGCCGTTAAGCGCACGCCCATGGCCGCCGCCATCGCCGAGAGGCTCGGAGTCGTCGCGGCCGGCTGGAGCGCGTCGCCGGCGGTGTTGGCGGCTGTCGCGGTGGACGCCAGTGCCGGCGCGGGATCGGCGCCAGCGGCCTGACTTGCCGCACTGGGGAGTGCCGCAGCATCCGCCGGAGCACCCCGTGCGGCAGCAGCGGCTTGGGCCGCGGCGGCCTGAGCGGCGGCGGCCTGCGCCGTCGCCGACGTGGCGGCGCGTTGGGCTTCGGCAAGTGGCGGGGTCGCTGTTGCTGGCGCGGCAGCGGCTTGGGCCGCGGCTGGAGCAAAGCCTGCCGGCGTCGTTGCGAGGCCGGCCTTGAGCCTGGCGCTGGGCAGCGCCGCCGCGGCGGCATCGGCTGGCATCGGCGTGCCAGCGTCTGCCGGGGTCGGCGTGGCGCTACCGGCGTCCGAGGATTGCGTGGTCTTGGCGCCCGCGAGGCTCGTCGCCTGCACCAGCTGCGTCAGCGGTACCGGCGACGGGATGACGACCGCGGAAGCGCCATTGGCAGCGTTGGCCGAGTGGGTGCCGTTCTGATCGCTGGCGCCTGAGCGCTTGTCGTCACCGGGGCTCGCCGCGGTCCTGCCGGTGGCGGCGTTCGGTTTCGCTTGCGCCTGCGGCGCTTGCGCCGGCGCGCTTGCTGGCGGCGCGCCGTCGGCGCTGCTCGAGGCCATTGCCGGAGCCGCGCTCCCATCCGGAGCCGCCGGCGTCGCCTGGTTCTGCGCCTGCTGCATCACGCTGTGGAAACTCAACCCGCTGGCGTTGTCGGTGGCGGTCGGCGGCGGCGGCGCCGGATCGATCGGCAGGCTCGAGACGGCAAGCGCGGTCATGATGGTCCTTTCACCCATGGCGCGGTCAGCAAGCCCCGTGCCATCAAAGCGTCGCATTTAACATTTTGATGTGACTAGGTTTTTTCCTGACGGCCATTTCTGCCGATCGGTCGGAACGGTCGTTCCCAGGCAAGCCGTGCCGGGCAAGAGCCGGCAATATCTGCCTGGAGGAGCGACGCTTGGCATGGTCCTTGCCAGTTAAGCATTGCTACCACGGCGCACGGCCGCACCGGTTCCGGGAGGAAAACTTCGACACATCCCGGATCGCTGCGCCTCCGCCCGAGGATCCTGGAGAGCTAACGTGGCGGTTATGGATACATCTTCGGCATTGCCGATCGCGTCGACGCCCGCGAGCGCGCGTCTGGGACGCGAGGCCGCGGTCCAGCCGGACCAGGCGCCGGCGAGCGCTGCGGCCGCGGCAACGCCTGCGCCGCCGCCGCAACCTGCACCGATCGGATTCACCCTCTCCTACGACCAGGCGACGCAGCGGCTGGTCCTCGAGGCGCGCGAGCCCGGCTCCGGCTTCGTGATCGCGCAGATCCCGCCGAGCTATGTGGTGAAGCAGTTCTCTGGCAGCGTCGGCGGCGTTGCCCCGCCGCGCGGCGCCAAGGTCGACAACGCGGTCTAGGCAATTTTTGCCGCGCCGCGGGAAAAATCTGCCCCATCGGCAGTTATCGCCCAGCAAAATTTGCCTATTGCGGGGCTTGCGCCTTTCGCGCCAGCGACGGATTTTCGCGAAACCCGCGGATTTCCGGGGCGCGCCGGCGCGCGCCGTCCGGCCGGGGCGCTGGCATGGGCATTGCGACTGCGGTTCGAGGCCGCGAAGCGGCCTTTTTTCCACCCAGAAAGGATGATCTCCTATGTCCAGCAATATCGTTCTCGGCAACGCAACGCGCCAAAACCTGCTGGCGCTGCAGAACATCAACTCGAACATCAGCACCGTGCAGGAGCACCTTGCCACCGGCCTCAAGGTGGCGAGCGCCGTCGACAACGCGGTGTTGTTCTTCCAGGCCCAGTCGCTCAATGACCGCGCCAACGACCTCTCGCAGCGCAAGTCGAACATCGATCAGGGCATCTCGTCCCTGACGACCGCGACTCAGGCGAGCCAGAGCATCGTGTCGATCCTGCAGCAGATGCAGGGCCTCTTGAACTCGGCAAAGACCGAGACGGCCTCTCAGCGTGCGTCCACCGCGACACAGTTCAGCACCCTGGCGACGCAGCTGAACAACCTGGTCAACGACGCGTCCTACCAGGGCCTGAACCTGGTGAACTCCACCGCGTCGGTGCTGTCGCTGCAGTTCAGCCAGAGCTCGACCTCGACCTTGAAGATCAACGGCTTCAACCAGCAGGTCAGCACCCTGGTGACGGTGCATGCCAAGGCATCCGTCCTCGCCACCGCGCTCACCGGCAGCAAGTTCTCCGTCGTCAGCAACAAGACCTCGCTGTTCGACGCCGCGTTCAACTTGCTGCAGAACGCGATTTACACGGCGCAGGCCCAGGCGCAGTCGCTTGGCGGCAACGTGACCTTCCTGCAGACCCGGCTGGACTTCACCAGCCAGTACATCACCACCCTGCAGGGCGGCGCGGACAAGATGACGGTCGCCGACGTCAACGTGGAGAGCACCAACCTCGTCACGTTGCAGACGTCCCAGCAGCTCGCGATTCAGTCGCTGTCGATCGCGACCCAGTCGGAGCAGAACGTTCTGCGTCTCTTCCACTAAGTCTTATCTTTCGATCCATGACGGGTGGGCGGCCTTCGGGCCGCCCATTCGTTTTGCGCGCCGGCCGCACCGCCGGGTGGTTTACCAATTATTGACGATAACGCGGCATGCTCGGCGCGAGGAGAGAGCATGCCCGAGCGTCCTTGTCTCATGGTCGCGACCCCCTGCTACGGCGGCCAGGTCACG
>JASHRZ010000307.1 GCA_030037055.1 Alphaproteobacteria bacterium | reverse complement strand
CGACCTGCGTGAGGGTAGCGGCCTCAACGTCGCGATAGGCGGCGGCGCGGGCGGGAATCGGACAGGGTCGTATGACCGTCGAAGCCAGGTAATGCTGGTGGAGGGAAGGGCCCTGACTCCTGGTGTGCTTTCGAAGATGGTGAGGTGGGGTGATTGGCGATGAGCCTGGCAACACCTGAGAAGATCCGGACCCTTCAGAGAAAGCTGTATCGCAAGGCGAAGGCGGAGCCTGCTTTCCGCTTCTACCTGCTCTACGACAAGGTGTACCGCGAGGACATCCTGCGGCACGCCTATGCGCTGGCCCGAGCAAAAGCGAGCGCGCCTGGCAGCGACGGAATGACCTTTGCGGGGATCGAGGCGTCGGGCCTGGAGAGGTGGTTGGCGGGGCTGCGCGAGGAACTGGTTGGGCGAATTCCTTGCCGCGATCCAAGGCTCGAATCTCGGCGGCGGCGATCACGCAGCGGCTCTTATGGATCAGCAGGTGGTCAACTGGTGCAAGGAGATGATCGGCTTTCCGGCATCGGCGAGCGGCACCCTGGTCAGCGGCGGCTCGATGGCCAATCTCATTGGCCTTACCGTTGCGCGGAATCAAAAGTCAGGGGTTGACGTCAGGGAGCATGGCGTCGGCGCCCTTGAGAAGCCCCTGCGCTTCTACGGCTCGGATCAAATTCACGGCTGTCATCGCAAAGCGATGGAAGCTCTCGGGCTCGGGAATTGCGCGCTGCGCCGGATTCGGAGCGACAGCGGATTGCGCATCGATATCGGCGCGCTCCGTTCGGCGATCGCCGAGGACCGCTCCGCCGGATTTCGGCCCGCCTGCATCGTCGCGAGCGCCGGAACCGTCAATACCGGCGCGATCGATGACTTGGCGGCAATGGGCACATTGGCGGCGGAAGAAGATCTGTGGCTGCATGTCGATGGTTGCATCGGCGCGCTCCTGGCGATTGCGCCCGAAAACGCCTACCGGGTCGCCGGTATCGAAAGGGCGCATTCGGTCGCGCTCGATCCGCATAAGTGGCTACACGCGCCCTTCGAGGCCGGCTGCGCGCTCGTCCGCGACGCCGCGGCGCACCGCAAGGCATTTTCGGTGACGCACGAATATTTGGAAACGACGGCTCGCGGCCTCGCATCGGCCCCTTGGCTGCATGAATACGGCTTGCAGACGTCGCGCGGCTTCAAGGCGCTCAAGATCTGGATGTCTCTCAAGGAGCATGGCATCGAGAAGTTCGGGCGTTTGATCGACCAGAACATCGCCCAGGCCCGCTATCTCACGGACCTCATCGAGGCCGAGCCGGTTCTGGAGCTGGTCGCACCGACGACGATCAACATTGTCTGCTTCCGCTATCGGCGTCATCGTTTCGATCACGCCGCTCTGAAGTCGATCAATACCGAAATCATGCTGAGGCTGCAGGAAGAAGGCATAGCCGCTCTGTCGGATACGACTGTGCATGGCGAACATTGCCTGCGTGCGGCAATTAACAATCACCGGACGCGGCGCGGCGATCTGGAATTCCTCGTGAAGGAGGTTATCCGTCTCGGAGACAACATTGTGAATGGTTGCTGACCCACCTCAGGCCCGATCGTTCGACAGCATTGGCCGCAACCCCATATTGGCCTACCATGCGGGCCTGGTTGGACCAGGTCCTTCCGGGGCGAGGAACGAAGGCCCGGCTCGACTGAGTGGCCGCCCTGACCAATACCGCAAGGATTGCGGGGCGCGCCAGGGGCTAGGCCACGACGACAAGTGGAGGGCGAGGTTTGGCAAGTGAGCGCGTCGAGCGGCGGCTTACCGCTATTCTGGCAGCGGATATCGCCGGTTACAGCCTGCTGATGGGCGCCGACGAAGAAGGGACGCTCGCCGAGGTCAAGGCGATCCGGTGCGAGGTGGTCGATCCCAAGATCGAGGAGCATCGCGGCCGGATCGTGAAAACTACGGGCGACGGTCTGCTGGTCGAGTTTGCGAGCGTCGTCGACGCGATGCGCTGCGCCATCGAGCTCCAGCGCGGCATGGCGAAGCGCAACATCGGGAAGGCGCAGCACAAGCGGATCGAGTTCCGGATCGGCGTCAATGTCGGCGACATCATCCTGGATAGCGGCGACATATTCGGGGACGGGGTCAACGTCGCGGCGCGGCTTGAAGTCCTGGCCGAGCCCGGCGGCATCTGCGCCTCGGCGCGAGTGCAGGAGGATGTCCGCGGGAAGCTCGATATCTCGCTTGTCGACGCGGGTGAGCATCAGCTCAAGAACATAGCATGGCCGGTGCGCGTGTACCGGGTGGACCCCGCCTCCGAGACGCCGCCAAGGCCGGCCCTCGCTCTGCCCGACAAGCCGTCCATCGCCGTTCTCCCCTTTGACACCATGAGCGGCGAGCGCGACCTGAGCTATCTCGCGGACGGGATCGTCGAGGCCACCACTGCGGCGCTGTCACGCATCCGCTCTTTCTTCGTCATCGCGCGCAACTCCGCCTTCACATACAAGGGCAAGGCGGCGAATGTGCGCGATGTGGGCCGCGAGCTGGGCGTCGCCTATGTCCTCGAAGGCAGCGTGCAGAAGGCCGGCAACCGCATCCGCATCATCGTCCAGCTGATCGAGACCGAAGGCGGCGCGCATGTCTGGGCGGGACGCTATGACGGCACGACCGATGATATCTTCGATCTCCAGGACCGGATAACGGAGCAGGTGGCGGGCGCGTTGCAGCCTTCGATCCGCATCGCCGAGATCGAGCGCGCGCGGCGGAAGCGGCCGCAGGACCTAGGCGCTTATGGCTACACCATGCGGGCGATGCCGCATGTGTGGGCGCTGGAGAAGGAGGAGAGCGGTAAGGCGCTCGATCTCCTCGACAAGGCGCTCGCCATTGATCCCGACTACCCGCTTGCGCTCTCGCTTGCCGGCTGGTGCCACGCGCAGCGCTCGGTCTACCAGTGGGCCGAGGACGTCGTGCAGAGCCAGGCGCGCGCGCTGAGCCTGGCCGAGAGCGCGGCCGCCATCAGCAGCGACGATCCACTCATCCTCGCCGTGCTCGGCGCCGTGCACACCTTCGTGCGCAATCACGGTACGGCGCGAGTCCTGCTCGAGCGCGCGCTCGCCATCGACCCGAACGCCGCCTGGGCCTGGAGCCGGCTCGCCTGGCTGGACAATTATGCGGACCGGCCGGACCAGGCGATCGAGAAGTTCGAGCGCGCGTTGCGGCTGAGCCCGCTCGACCCGGCCAATTTCAACAATCATGTCGGCATCGGTTCCGCGCATGAGGTGGCGGAGCGCTATGACGAGGCGGCGGCGATGTACCGGCGCGGACTCGAGGAGCAGCCGCACGCGCTCTGGATCTATCGCCATCTCGCTTCATCCTTGGCCGGCGCGGGACGAATGGCCGAGGCGAGGGAAGCCTATACGCAGGTCATGCGCGCCTATCCGGACCTGACCGGGGCGAAGTACCGGCGGGCAATGGTGTTCTCCTCGACGGCACTGGATCGTATGGTCGCGAATCTTCAGAAGCTCGGTCTGCCTGCGTGAACGGGATGCCGACCAAAAGGGGCCGATGTGACGTCAAATTCGCCAACACCCTCGAAACGGGGGCAACGGCCTAGTGGCCGGCTCAACCCGCATCGCAGATGAAGTGATCGAATAACCGTCGGGGTGCCGATCCAATCACGACACATGCCCGTTCCACCGGCTGCAGGCAACCCGGCTCTCGTTCCGAGAGCAACGGAAGGCACCAGCTACCGAGGAAGCATAGAATAACCGTCCAAGGTAACTCGTTCTCAAGCGCCAATGGCCGCTGGTGGGATGGCCCGGCCGTGCTACTACCCGCAAGACGCTGCATCTTGCAGGCAACTAGCATCACAAGGAGCCGTCCCATGCCTCGTCAATCAACGCCATCCACCGTCTGGAGGGATGAGCAGACTGGACCGCATTCTTTTGGCTCCTGCGGACCGCGAGCGGTTTGCAGAATCTTGTAGGGGACCGCAACACGGCGCAGAAGGTGGTGTGGCGGTCGCGGATCGTGTTGTTGGCGGCTGAAGGGATGCCGGCGACAAGGATTGCCGGCCAGGTCGGCAAGAGCTTGTTGACGGTCCGGCGATGGCGCCGCCGGTTTGTGGCCAAAGGGGTCGAGGGGCTGCTCAAGGACGGCACCCGGCCGGCGGGGCGTAAGCCCTTGAGCGCCGAGACGATCAAGCGCGTGGTGGACCTCACCTTGCATGAAACACCGTCGAACGCCACCCATTGGAGCCTGCCAACGATGGCGGCGAAGGTGGGGTTGGCCCCGTCGACGGTGCGGAAGATTTGGCGAGCCCACAACCTCCAGCCGCATCGGGTCGAGACTTTCAAGCTGTCGCGCGATCCCGATTTCGTCGAGAAGGTCGAAGACATCGTTGGCCTCTATCTCAACCCGCCGGCCAAGGCGCTGGTGCTCTCGGTCGACGAGAAGAGCCAGATCCAGGCGCTTGATCGCACGCAGCCGGGACTGCCGATGAAGCCGGGCCGGGCCGGCACCATGACCCATGACTATAAGCGGCACGGCACGACCACGCTCTTTGCCGCCCTCAACATGCTGGATGGAAGAGTGATAGGCGCCTGCATGCCGCGCCACCGCGCGCGGGAATTCCTCCGCTTTCTCAAACGCATCGATCAGCAGACGCCGGCCGATCTCGACCCCCACCTGATCGTCGACAACTACGGCACGCACAAGACTGCGGCCGTCAAGCGTTCCCCGGTCTCAACGTGCTGGTGATCAGCCTCAAGACCGCCGAAGCGCTGGGCGTCTCCGTGGCACCTGCGCTGCTCGCCACCGCCGACGAGGTGATCGAATGAAACTCGAGCGCGATCTCTCGCAGGGACCCTTCCCCGCGACAAGACGTGGGCCGACCTGTGGGCAGACACGGACAGAAGGCTTTACGCGCTTGATATGAAAGTGATTCCTCGGATCTCTGGCGGACATCCCCTCCGCCAGCCCGTCTGCCGACAAGAGAATCTGGCGCCGTTTCCAGCGAGAAAAGCGGCGCGTGCGGGCCTTTTCTAGGGCGGAAGCGCAACCTGGCCCGACTGAAAACTCAGATTCGCGCGTAGCGATGGTGAGACCGCGAGCGCGACGATGCGTCCGACTGTCTCGCCAGGTCTGGCAATCCGTGAGACCTTGCCTAAGGAGAGGTGCGTCCGGGCCTGATTGTAGTATTCGATGTAATAGGACAGCAAAGACCGAAGGTGTCTTTCGCCGAATACGACGACGTGGTC
>JASHRZ010000306.1 GCA_030037055.1 Alphaproteobacteria bacterium | reverse complement strand
AGGAGAGGTGCGTCCGGGCCTGATTGTAGTATTCGACGTCACAAGACAGCAAAGACCGAGGGTGTCTTTTGCCGAATACTCCCGTCGGAGCGAGCCGATGAGCCTTTCGACGTAAGGGTTCTGCCATGGCGAACGCGGCGCTTGGGTGATCTCGGATGCGCAACGTGCGCTGAAAGACTTCACCATATTCACTAAAGCGATCGTGGATTAGGTAGCGGGAGCTCGATCCCACGGAAAGGCTTCCATGATCTGTCGAGCCACTCCGAGGTCGGATGCGCGGTCACCCCAAACGCAACGATCCTCCGCCTGCATGACTGAGCACAAGGAGGCCGAACAGAAGCTCGAATGTCGAATCGGCACGACGAAAAGATCGATCGAGGCGATCCCCGCGGCGTGATTGATCAGAAAGGTTCGCCAACCCTGCGAGGGTGGCCGTCTGGGCCGAGCCATGTACTTGGCGACGCTCGTTTGGCTGACATTGATGGCGCGCCCCAAAACGGGTTGGCTAGGCTCATCTCGCGAATGAGCTTGCAGATTTGCGCTGCGGTCTTAGGGCGCCCGCCCCTTGATCGCGACTTCCACCTCCAAAAGGCCCTGAACCCGGCCCGATGCCAGCGGACCACCGTCTCGGGACGGATGACGGACAGGGCATTCAGTGAAGACGGCGCCACCCGATAAAGTGTGACGAAGATGGCTCGATCGATCCCAGTCAGATAAAGCCGTTTCGGCGCCTTCTGCTGCAATAGATTGACCTGCTGGCGCAGGGCCAGATTCTCCGCCTCAAGCCGAGCCCTCGGCTTGAATGGAAGGTCAGCAAACGCCAGAGCAGCCCAGGATCCCAACCATCGCGGCCAAATACCGACCGTCTCACGCCCCTGCCTAGCCCGGACGACGTTTACACCGATGCTTCCGGCGGCGAGGGCCGGCATCGCCGCGGCGTTTGATCGCCGGGGAGCGAAGTCAGTCGCCCTCGCTCGAGGGGGTCAGGATCTCAGCATTGTGCTCGCCCAGGTTCGGAGACCGACGGTCGAACGCCGGCCGCACGCCGTCGAAGGAGAGCGGCAGTCCGACCAGGGTCAGCTCGCCATCGGGCGATCGCTGAAGGATGCCGAGCGCCTCGGTTTGCGGATCGCGGATCACTTCATCGGCCGTCTGGATCGGACCGTTGGGGACGCCGACGGCGTCGAAGCGCTTGCGCCAGGCGCTCGTCGTATCGCGCGCGATCACCTCTTCAAGAACCGGTATGAGCTGGCCGCGATTGACGACGCGGGCCCGGTTGGTGCGGAAGCGCTCGTCATCGGCGAGAGCCGGCATCGCGATCGCCTCGCACATTCGGCGGAACAGATTGTCGTTGCCGGCGAGCACCATGATCCAGCCGTCGCTCGTCTTGTAAGCCTGATAGGGCACGATCTGCGCCGCGCCCGACCCTTCGCGGGCCGGCGGCTTCCCCGACGCGAGATACGAGGCAAGCGGGATGGCCATCCATGCCAGAGCGCCCTCGTAGAGCGATGTGTCGATCACGCCGCCCTGACCGGTCCGGTTGCGCTCGACGACGGCGGCGAGAATGCCGAGCGCCGCCCACATTCCGGTGCCGCTGTCGACGATCGAGACGCCGACCCGCACTGGCGGGCGGCCCTGCTCCCCCATGATGCTCATCAGGCCGCTATGCGCCTGCATCAAGGGATCATAGCCGGGCCGGTCGCGCAGCGGGCCGGAGCCGCCGAAGGCGCCGAGATTGCAATAGATGAGGCTCGGCTTCCCGGCGGTCAGCGCGGCAGCGGAGAGCCCGTACTTGTCGAGCGCGCCGAACTTCAGATTCTGCAGGACCACGTCGACGCGCTTGCGGATGAAGGTTCTGAGCTGGTCGACTTGGGCCTCATCCCTGAAATCCACGGTGATCCCACGCTTTGCCCGATTGACTGCCTGAAAGGCGGCGGCCGACCCGCCCCAAAATGGCGGGCCCCAGTCGCGGCAATAGTCGCCCTTTCCGGGATTCTCGAGCTTGATGACGTCGGCGCCGAGCTCGCCAAGGATCATCCCCGCGACGGGCGCGGCAATGCTGTGTCCGATTTCGAGAACGGTGATCCCGGCCAGGGGCCTCGCACTGAGCATCGCGCAATCCTCACCCGCCGACGCCGCGTCCGGCCCGCAGCCGCCGCGTCGTCGCTTCGTCGATTTGTCCGTTCGCGATCGCCACACCATAAAGCGACCGCGCCGCTTCGGACGAGATGTAACCGTCGAGCACATCCGCGAGAACGCGTTCTGGCGGTCGCTCGTGCGGATCGCCGTAGCCGCCACTTCCGGCGGGCTGGATGGTGACGCGGTCGTCCCTCGCCAAGACGAGCTGGTCGCCCTTGCTGGGGATCGTCTCGACGCCGCCGCCGCGGCGCTCGATCCGGGCATCGAAAAGCGCGCCCGCACGCCCGCCAAAAGCGCCGTCCGGCGCCACGCGGCCGCGCTCGCCGCTGATGGTGCATGTCGCCTCGTCAAAGAGGACGCGGTAGACACGCTTCGCCGCGCAGCCGCCGCGCCAGCGCCCAGCGCCGCCCGTATCGCGGGCGATGCTCCATTCCTCGACCCGCAACGGAAACTGACGCTCGATCAGCTCGATGGACTGTGCGCCGGTATTGCCGACATGCACCCGGATCGCATTGATGCCGTCCTTGTCGGGGCGCGCGCCCAACCCGCCGGCATGGACGTCCACCAGCGTCACGTATTTGCGGTTCAGCGAGCGCGACCGCCGCTCGTCCGGGTCGTTGCCGGCGAAGATGCCCGGACAGGCTGCACAATGGCTCTGGCCGATGACGCGCTGCGGCACGGCCGGCGCGAGCGCCTTTAGCAGCAGATCGATGACGCGCGGCGAGGTTTCCGTGTTGCCGCTGACGACCGAGGCGGGATAGCGGCAATTGAGCACCGTGCCTTCAGGCACGATGATCCCGACGGGTCGATAGCAGCCTTGATTGATCGGGATCGTCGCGTCGGTGATCGCCTTCACCGTGAACCAGGTGCTGTTGCAGGTGACGGCGAAGGGACAATTGATGCCGCCGCGGACCTGCGGTGCCGAGCCGGTATAGTCGAACACCATGCGATCGCCCTGGACCGTCACCTTCACCTTGATCGGAAGGAGGTCGGCGGACTCGCCGATCGGCTCGAGATAGTCTTCGGCGGCATAGACTCCATCGGGGATCTTCGCGATCTCCGCCCGCATCAGCCGCTCCGAATGCTCAAGCGATTCCGCCATCGCCGCTGCGATGTTCTGCTTGCCGTATTTTGCCGCAAGCGCCCTGATGCGGTCGTCCCCGACGAAAGTTCCGGCGTACTGCGCCTTGATGTCGAGCAGTCGGCTGGCCGGGTCGCGCGTGTTCTGCACGATCAGATTCACGACATCCCGCACCGGCTCGTCATCGCGGAAGATGAGAACGGGCGGAATGCGGATGCCTTCGCCGAAGATGTCCCAGGTCTTCGGCGAATAGCTGCCCGGCGTCTGGCCGCCGATGTCCGACCAGTGGCCGCGCGTCATCGCAAAGGCGATGATCGCGCCCTCGTAGAAGATCGGCCGGGTGAACTGGACGTCGGGCTGGTGGTTGCCGCCGCCGAGATAGACGTCGTTGCTGATGATCACGTCGCCAGGCCTAAGCCGCTTGCGACCGACCGCCTCGACGGAGGCCTTGGTCGAGATCACCGCCGAGCCGAGCATGGTCGGGATGTCGTTGCCCTGAGCGACCAGCTGCATGTCGGCGTCAAAGATCGCCGCCGAAGCGTCGCCACCCGCGTGGATGATCGGGCTGGCGGCCGTCCGCATCATGGCGATCTTCATCTCGCGCGCGATGGCGTAGAGGCTGCTGCGGACGATCTCGTAGGTGATCTTGTCCATGCGCCTCACTCCGCCGTAACGATGAGATTGCCTTCGGCATCGACGCTGACCTTGCGTCCCGCCGGAAACACCAGGCTCGAACTCGCCTCCTCGACGATGCCGGGCCCTTTGATCGCGTG
Source organism: Alphaproteobacteria bacterium (assembly GCA_030037055.1). Classification (GTDB taxonomy): domain Bacteria; phylum Pseudomonadota; class Alphaproteobacteria; order ATCC43930; family CGMCC-115725; genus DAHUYF01. The sequence goes on along the minus strand of JASHRZ010000306.1, from coordinate 4,742 downwards.
GCCGGAGCCGAGCGAGTCGCGGGCGTAGACGGGGAGCGCGGCAATCGCGCCGTCCATGAGCACCTTCCGCGTGCGGCCGGGTTGGGGAGCGCCGCGCGCGCGTTCCATCTGCGCCGCCTGGTCGAACCGCGTCGGGGACACCGCTTGCAGCCTCAGGTTGACGACCGAGATCGGCCGGTCGGGCTGGGTGAAGTTCCAGTGCCGGCGGTGTTCGGCCTCGAAGGCTTCGCGAAGCGCTGCAAGGGTCGCGGCGGTGACGGCGCCTTCAGGCAGTTCGACGGCGAGGCTTTCCGCCTGGCCGAGGTAGCGGCAATCGACGCGCGGCCGCAGCACCAGATCCGCGTCGCTCAGCGGTGCCTCGCGCAATGTCTCCTTTACCTGGCGCGCGAGCTCAGTCACCTTCCCCGCGAAATCCTCTGCCGTCATCTCGTCGAGATTCCGGAGCACCGGGATCTGGAAATCGTAGGTCTGGTCGGCGACGAGCATGCCGAAGGCGCTGAAGAGGCCCGGCAGGCGCGGCACGACGACCGTCGGGATCTCGAGCTCCGTCGCAAGATCGACAGCATGCACCGGGCCCGCGCCGCCATAGCAGATATAGGCGAATTCCCGCGGGTCGTAGCCGCGCTCGACGGTCATCAGGCGTATCGCCTGTGCCATCAGGGCATTGGCCACGGCACGGACGATGCGCGCCGCTTCGAGGACGCTGCAGCCGAGCGGCTTCGCGAGATCACGCTCGATGACGCGGCGAGCGGCGTCGGCATCGAGCCGGAACTCGCCGCCGAGAAAAGTCTCCGCGTCGACATAGCCGAGCACCACATTGCAGTCGGTGACGGTCGGCTGGTCGCCGCCACGGCCGTAGCAGGCGGGGCCGGGCTCGGCGCCCGCGCTTTGCGGCCCGACATGGACCCCGCCCCCGACATCGATCCAGGCGACAGAGCCGCCGCCCGCGCCAATCGACTCGATGTCGATCGTTGGAAAGCGGACGGCGTGGGTGTTCACGAGGCCGCTGCTCCGCGTCTCGGCGCGGTAGCCGCGGATGAGCGAGACGTCGAAGGTAGTTCCGCCCATATCGCCAGTGATCGCGTTCGGCAGCTTCAGTCGCTCGCAGAGCTTCGCCGCGGCGGTAACGCCCCCGGCGGGCCCCGATTCGAGCAGCGCAACGGGACGCTGCGCGACGATCTCGCCGCGCGCAAGTCCGCCGTTCGACTGCATGAAAAGCACGTCGCCGGCGACTTTCGACGCGCGCATGGTCTGCTCGAAGTCGCGGATATAGCTGCCGCAGCGCGGGCCAAGGATCGAATTGATGACCGTCGTGCTGGTGCGCTCGTACTCGTATATTTCCGGGTTCACCTCGTAGGAGGCGGTGGCGAACACGGCCGGCAGCTTCTCGCGCAGCGCGTCGACCAGCGCCCGTTCATGCGCCGCATTGGCGTGCGAGTTGATGAGGCAGACGGCGACCGATTCGGCGCCGCTGCTCTCGATCTCGGCGATGATCCGCTCGGTCTCCGCGGCGCTGAGCCCGGTCTCGACGGCGCCGTCGAACAGCACCCGCTCATCAGCCTCGAAGCGCCAGCGCCGCGGCACTAGCGGCGGCGGGTTGGTGAAAAAGAGATCGTAAAGGTCGGCCCGGTCGTGCCGCGACACGCGGCGGATCTCGAGAATGTCGCGGAATCCCTTCGTGGTGACCAGCGCAGCGCGCGCCGCCTTTCCTTCGACCAGCATGTTGGTCGCAATCGTCGAGCCATGCCCGATGAATCCGATCTCCGGCCCCTGCGACGACGCCAGCTCGAGGACGCGACGAACGCCGTTCACCGCGCCCCGGGCGGGGTCGCGCGGCGTCGTCGGCACCTTGGCGGTAAAGACGGCACCCGTCGCGTCATCCATCAGAATGACGTCGGTGAAGGTCCCGCCGACATCAATACCAATCTTCTTCATGCCGAAACCCCGGAGCGAAGTTTGCGTGTCGTCCGCTCTTGTCCGCCGCGCCGGCGCCGGGAGACGTCGGGAGGCGGTGCGCAGGAGCCGCGGATCACCAGCTCGGCCTCGACCTCGATCCGGTGCGGCGGCCGGTGACGGTCGCCCTGGAGGCGGTCGAGCAGCAATTCGGCGGCTGCTCTGCCGAGCACGGCATAATCCCAGCGCAGGACGCTGATCGGCGGCGTCCCGAGCTCGGCCAGATCGGAATCACAGGTGCCAATGATCGAGACATCCTCCGGCACGCGCAGCCCCTTCTGCCGCACGGCGCGCAGGACGCCGGGGAGCATCGCGATGCCGCCGGCGATGAGCGCCGTCGGCGGCGCCTGCCGCCCTAACAAGGTCAAGGTCTCCTTGTATCCAAACTCGGCGGTGAAACTCTCCGTGCGAATCAGATCGGGCGCGGGCTTCATCCCGGCCTCCTCGAAGGCGTCGCGGTAGCCGAGCACGCGCTCGGCCGCCGGCCGGACGTTCTCCGATCCCGTAAGCAGCGCGATGCGCCGATGATCGAGGTTCAGCAAGTAGGAGACGGCTTGCCGGATACCGGCACGGTGGTCGATCAGCAGCGCGTCGACGCTCGCCGGCACCGAGCGATCGAGAAGAACCACCGGCACCTGCAAGGCCTCCCGCGACCGCAGCAGGTCCTCGTCGGCCTCCGAGGAGGTCGTCAGGATCAATCCGTCGATGCGCCGGCTCGAGAGGGCGGCGAGCAGCTCCAGCTCGCGCTGGCGCTGATCCTCGGAGCCGGCGAGGATCAGCGAGTATTCGGCGCCGCGCAGAACGTTCTGCACGGCCCTGACGAAGCTCGCCAGCACGGGCAGGGTGAATTCGCGCAGCATGAGCCCGACGGCGCGCGAGTTGCCGCGGCGCATGCTCTGCGCCACGGCATTCGGGCGATAATCGAGATCCATGATCGCCCGCTCGACGCGCGTGCGGATTTCGGGGCTGACGGACTTGTTACCATTGAGCACGCGCGAGGCCGTGCCCAACGAGACCTTCGCCCGCTTGGCGACGTGCTGGATGGTGACCCGATCTCTTGGCATCTCCTTCACGCTGCGCAAGCGCTCGCCATCCGCAGCAGCCTCCCTACGTCGTCCAGCTCGTCGAGAGCGAGAATTGCCTGGCGCAGCCCCTTCGCCTGCGCTGCACCGAGCACGGGTACGGCGAGGGCGTCGAACTTGACGATCAGCCGCTTTTCCTGCGCCTCGAGGTCAGACATTGGCGCTCCGGCATCATGCCGGGATTCCAGACGGCGCCCGTCGCGCAGTTCGAGGACGAGCTCGCTCACCGCATGCGGCCAGCCTTGCACGAACTCGACCGTGATCCGGCGACGGCCGGCGACGAGCCTCGGATCGCTGGCCGTCGCCTTATCGAACACGGCGATTCCCGAGGTGTCGATGCCGGCAAGCGCCATCGCCGTGGTCTGCCGCAGGCTGAACTTCGACTGGAGGCCGTCCTCGGGCTCGGCGATGTTGCAGACGCGATCGCAGGCGCCGTCGAGCCGGATGGTCGCGCGCACGACATCGTCGAGACCGATGCCATGGCGATCGCGCAACGCCATGGCATTCTCGATCGACGCATGCGTCAGATAGCAGGCGGCGTGATACTTGAAGAGGTTGGCGTAGAGATGGAATCCGCGGTCGGGCTCGGCGCGCGCCGCTTGCGGCTTGAATTCGCGACTGTGCGTCTCGGCGAAGCCTTGCACGCATTCGAGGACGTCATCGCGCGTGGTGAAGCCGCGCGCCGCCAGCCGCGCCGCGCGCAGGCCATTCTCGCCGGCCTTGCCAGCGTGGAACGGCTTGCACATCGTCCCGAACATGGACTTGAGGCCGCCGGCCTGCGTCCCGGCAATGCCGAGCGCGCGTGCCGTCTCCGCCGCGCCGAGGCCGAGCAGGCGCGCGCAGGCGGCGGCGGCTCCGAAGGTCCCCACCGTGCAGGTCGGATGAAATCCGAGATCGTAATGCGTCGGCACCAGCGTCGCGCCGATCCGGCACTCGGTCTCGTATCCCGCGACAAAGCTCTCGATGAGCGCGCGGCCGCTTGCCTGCCGCGCCTCGCCGAGCGCGAGCAGTGCCGGCAGGACGGCGACGCTCGGATGCCCAAGCATGGCGAGGTTCACGTCGTCGTAATCAAGCGCGTGTGAAGCGGCGCCATTGACCAACGTGGCGGCCAGTGGCGAAACGCGCTCGCGGTGGCCGATGACCGTGGCCGACCCCGCGCCGCCCTCCGTCAGGGCGTCGTCGAGCAGGATGCAAACCAACGGCTCAGCGGCACCCGCCAAGGTCACGCCGAAGAAGTCGAGCACGCATTGCCGCGCGACCCGCCGCAGCTCGGGGGGAAGAGCGTCATAGCGCGTCTCGGCGGCACGGGTCGCAAGCGCGCGGGTGAGGTTGGCCGCCATCGCACCGGCCTGGCGGGTTCCATCCATGGCGCGCCTCACGCCGCCACAGAGGTCGGGGCAAAGGTCTTCGGCAGTCCGGCGATGGGCAAATTGCCGAGGAGCTTGATCTCGGGAATGCCGCGGCCGATCACCGCGCGCACCTCGATCAGCTTCACGAGATCAACGCCGGTGCTGAAGCCCATCGCCTCCAGCATGAAGGCCGTGTCCTCCATGACGATGTTGCCGGTGGCCCCGGGCGCGTAGGAACAGCCGCCCATGCCCGCGAGCGAGGCGTCGAATGCCCGGACCCCGGCTTCGAGCGCCGCATGGAGATTGGCGAGGCCGAGGCCGCGCGTATCGTGGAAATGCGCCGAAACGGCGATCTCGC
>JASHRZ010000022.1 GCA_030037055.1 Alphaproteobacteria bacterium | reverse complement strand
CGGCGCGGGCGTCACTGGCGGCGGCGCTTGCGGCATTGCCGGGGATACCGGTATGGTCTTGGCGCAGGTGGACAGCGCCAGCGCGCAGAGGACGAGCAATGCCGCGGCGGCAAGGCGCGGGCCGAGCAGACGCCGACAACACCGGCCGAACACGCGCATCCTCCGTCACCACGATTAGCGGCGAGCCTAGTCCCGTGCCCGCAGGAAGTAAACCGCAGCACACGTCGGGAATCGCCCCCGGGCTTTACCTCGTGGCGACGCCGATCGGCCATGCTGAGGACGTCACCTTGCGCGCGCTCAACACGCTGCGCGCGGCCGATGTCATCGCTTGCGAGGACACGCGCGTCACCGCCAAGCTGCTGGCGCGCCACGGCATCGAGCGGCCGCTGCTCGCCTATCACGATCACAATGCCGAGCGCCAGCGGCCGCTGCTGCTGGATCGGCTTCGGCGCGGCGAGGCCGTGGCGCTGGTGACCGACGCCGGCACGCCGCTGGTCTCCGATCCCGGCTTCAAGCTGGTGCGCGCGGCGCTCGGCGCGGGCGTGCGAGTGACTGTCGTGCCCGGCCCTTCGGCGGTGCTGGCGGCGTTGCTGCTGTCGGGATTGCCGAGCGACCGCTTCCTGTTCGCCGGCTTCCTGCCGCCCAAACCGGCGGCGCGGCGGCGCGCGCTCGCCGAGCTCGCGCCGGTGCGGGCCACGCTGGTCTTTTTCGAGAGCGCGAAGCGGCTCGCCGATGCGCTGGCCGACATGGCGGCGGCGCTGGGGCCGCGCCCGGCGGCGGTGGCGCGCGAGCTGACCAAGCTCCACGAAGAGGTCCGCCGCGGCAGCCTCGCCGATCTCGCGGCGCAGTACCGCGTCGCCGGCCCGCCGCGCGGCGAGCTTACGGTGGTGGTGGCGCCGCCGGAAGCGCAAGCGCCGGCGCTGTCGGAGGCGGCGCTCGACCGGCAGATCGCGGCGGCGCTTGCCGAGATGAGCATTCGCGACGCCAGCGCCGCGGTGTCAGCGGCCACCGGCAAGCCGCGCCGCGAGGTCTATGCCCGCGCCCTGCTGCTGGCCGGGCGCGGCGGATGAGCCTCGCGCGCCGGCGCTGGGCGTTCCGCCGCGGCCATGTCGCGGAGCTGAAATGCCTTTGGCATTTGCGGCTGCATGGCTGGCGCATGCTGGCGCGGCGCTTCCGCGCCCTCGGGCGAGGTCGATCTCATCGCCCGGCGGGGCCGCGTGCTCGCCGCCATCGAAGTGAGGGCGCGCGACAGCCTCGCGCCGCCGCCCAATCGATCTTGCCGCAGCAACGCCGCCGCGTCGCCCGCGCCCTCGACCGTTTTCTGGCGCTGCGACCGGAGCTGGCGCAGTTCGACATCCGGTTCGACGTCATGCTGGTGACGCCGGCCGGCTGGCCGCGCCATATCGCCGATGCCTGGCGCGACGAGCACAGCTCGCGCTAGCCCTTCGCCATGCCTGAGTCCTTCCGCCTGCTCTGCTACAACATCCTCGAGGGCTTCCGTCCGGTGGGCGCGGACGAGGCCGAGCGGCGCCGCATCGACCGCGACCGACTCGCCGCGGCGCAACAGCTCTGCGCCGAGCTCGAGCCGGACATCGTCGTGCTCAACGAGGCGCTCTATTGCGATGCCTATGACGGCATCACTATCGACTACGGCGCGCTGCTGGGCTTTCCCTACGCCGCCTCCGCGCTCTACGACCGCGAATGGGGCAACGCCATCCTAAGCCGCTTCCCCATCCACGGCGCCGAGGAGACGCGCATCCCCGACCGCGGCGGCCTGCGTGCCGAGATCGCGCTTGCCGAGGGCGCCGTGACTGTCGCGTCCTATCACCCCCATCCGCTGCGCCAGCCCGAGAGCAAGGCCGCCGACTTCGCGGCGCTCATCGACGGCATCGACGGCGCGCTGGTGCTGTGCGGCGATTTCAACGCCATAAGCCCCGAGGACACGGCCGACGAGGCGCAATTGCTCCAGGGGTTCCGCCGGTTCTCACCGGAACCCGAGGCGGCGCTCGCCCGCTTTCTCGCCAGTGGCCGCGCCGTCTTTTCGCTCTTGACCGCGCGCGGGTTGCGCGACGCCATCCCGCCGGAGGGACGGCGCTATTCGATGCCGACCGACCTGCGCTCGCCCGACAAGGACGCGGCAATGCGGCTCGACCACATCTTCGTCAGCCCGCAGCTCGCCGTGCGGCGCGGCGAGGTCTTGCATCACGCGCTTTCAGAGATCGCTAGCGACCACCATCCGGTGGTTGCTGATCTCGCGCTCCAGCTGCTTCCAACAACCTCCGGCGGCCTACTTTTGTCATAAAGCGACCCTTGCGCCGCCGCGATATGCCACGACAATAGGCGGCACCTTCCTTGCCAGGAGAACGCCGCCGTGACGCACCCCCCTTCCCGCCTCCGCGCACTTGTCGTTGCCGGCACAATGTTGGCCGCGGCGCCGTCGCTTGCTGGCTGCATCGTCGCCGCCGCCGGTGCCGGCGCCGCCGGCGGCTATGGCGTGCTGGGCCAGGAGCTGAGCCCCGAGCAACAGGTCAAGGACACGGCGACGCGCGCCGTCATCGCCCAATCCTGGGGCGAGTACAACCAGGAGCTGGCGCATGACCTGACGGCGACGGTCTATAACGGACGCGTGCTGGTCATCGGCCGCGTGCCCAATGAGGACTGGCGGGCGGAGGCAGTGAAGCGCGCCTGGAAAGCGGACGGCGTCAAGGAGGTCTATGACGAGATCGAGGTCGGGCCCGACACGCATTTCATGGACGAGGCGCGCGATACCGTGATCTCGACGCGGCTGAGGAACGACATGCTGTTCGACCAATACGTCAAGTCGATCAACTACACCATCCGCACCGAGAACGGCGTCGTCTACATCATCGGAACGGCGCGCAGCCAGCAGGAGCTCAACCGCGTGACCGATTACGCGCGCAACATCCCCAATGTGCGCCGCGTCGTCTCCTATGTCCGCATCCGCACCGGCGAGCCCGCGGCGCAGGCCGCGGCCGGCGACGCCGCGCCGTCACCTGCGCCCGCGCCCCCACCTGCCGCCGAAGACACGCCTGTCGGCGCGCCGACGCCGCGCGCCGCCA